>JANYLF010000013.1 GCA_025357995.1 Acidimicrobiia bacterium
GTTCCGCGTGCGGCTTCGCGATCCGCACCATCGCGAGCAAGGCCACGACGTAGGTCGCCGCGCCGACCCAGAAGGCCGTCGCGATTCCGAAGAAGAGTGCGAGCACGAGGCCGAACACGGACCCGCAGACGGACATCGCGCCATTGATGCCCCACATGAAGGACGTGGTCGCGCCCGCTCGGGTTGCCGCCATCCGCATCCCAAGGGCAAACGGCATCCCCATCATCAGACTCAGCGGAGTCAGGAGTGCGACCGCGACGAGAATGCGCATCGGGGTTGTCGCACTTTCGGTTGCGTGGAGCACGCTCGCGCTGATGATGCCGAAGACCGCGATGACTGCGAGCAGTACGCCCAGTGTCGCCACGAAGCGCCGGGGTTGGTCGGGGTTCGCGAATCGTTCGGTGAGCATGCTCCCGAGACCGCTTCCGAGCAGCACCGAGAACAACACCACGGTCAGCCCGTACGTGGGGTGACCGAGGTACACGCTCAGACGCTGGAGTTGTGACACCTCGATCATCAGAAACGCCAAGCCGATCGCCGCGAAGTACACGTAGAACGGCGACATCCCGCGATGTTCCTCTCGCCTGGTCGTCCGGAACAGCGGAAACAGAATGAACAGCAACGCGAGCGCGAGCACGGTGACGGCCAGCACGGCGAGCACGAACACAGGTTGGAACAACTGGTCTTCCTTACCGCTCGACGAGAGCAGCCGGTCGAGTGATGAGCGGTCGACCATCTGAAAGAAGAAGGGGCGGTTGTCAGTCGGTGGCGAGATGTCGGCGTCGACCTCGCGGAGTGCCTTCGCGGGACCGAGGGCGCCCGTGAGATCGGCAAAGATGTGATCTCGGGCGTACGTGGGGGTGAGGACAGGCGTGAAGTGCTGTCGCCGCGCGACCGCGGCCAGCCGGGTGAATGTCGTTCGTGGCAGCCTTTGCGGGCTCACCAGCAGCGTGCCCTGGGTTACGCCGTAGGCGAGGGGCGGACCCTCGTAGATCGCGACATGGTCCCGCGGGTCGCGAATCCCGCGGTCTCGCAACGCGGAGACTGCGAGGCTCGTCGTTCGGTAGATCTCGAGTGGCGAGCCGCCGTTGGGGCGCGAGAACCAACGTGAGACCGACAGGATGCCGCCCGGGTTCAGACGGTCGAGGAAGATCTTCCACGCTTCGCTCGTGTAGAGCGAGTTCTCGCTCAGCGCGAACGCGGGACGACGTCGCGGCCCACGTGTCGATCAACGAGATCTGGATGATGTCGTACTTGCCGGTCGTGCGGGCTAGGTACGCGCGTGCTTCGTCGTTCACGAAGCTGACGCGAGGATCACGGTCGAGATGGCCGCTGAAGTCGCCGTACACACCATTCGTGATGTGCAGGATGTTGCTGTTGATCTCGACGCCCTTGACCGAGCGTTGATCGAAGACCAGCGCGGAGAGGACGTCCCTGCCACCGCCGACACCGATCACGAGAACGTCTGCGTTCTTGCGGGCGTAGTGGGCGAGGTTGGTGACCTCGGTGCGGAGTGACGCCACCTTGCGGGTGTCGCCGTCGTAGCGGTAGATGCTGGTCCCGGCCGTGCTGTCGATGACCATCGACAGCTGTGCAGTCTTCGGATCGTGCGGGTCTCCGTCGACGGTGACCCGCGAGAACGCGTTCCATTTCTCGTACCGGTGACGGTGCTCGGTCTGGCCCTTCACGTACCGGATGTGCAGGGGATCCTTCCCGCGTTCGTGCAGAACGGCGTTCCCGATCGCCATCCCGCCGATCGCGACCGTGCAGAGCACTGCGACCGCCTTGGGCCCGGAGCGCGCGAGATCGAACGCGAAGAACACGGCAGCGAGCGCCGCGAGCGCGGCGGTCGCGATGACGACGCTCGGTGCGTCGATGCGGCCGATGAGGAACACGAAGAGGACGCAGCCAAGGGCTGCCCCCACGAGGTCGGCCGCGTACAGTCGGTTCACGCGCGCCGGGTAGCGAGTGAGTGCGAGACAGACCACAACACCGCTGAAGACGAACGGCACGGCGACGACCAGGCAGGTGCCGACGACGGAGAGGATCCCGCTGAAGGTCACCGACGGATCGACCGGAATCAGGAGTTGCGCGGTGAAACAGACGACGATCGACAGTGCGAAGAGGAGAGAGAAGAGCCAGAGCCGCTGCGTCACCGACTCGTCCGGGAAGCGGTTCGGATTGAGGTGAACGACCAACGCGCCGAAGGTCATCCCGAACAGTGCGAGCGAGATGGCACCGAACGCGAAGTGGTACCACATCGTCACGCTGAAGATGCGCGTGAGCACGATCTCGTACATCAGTGTGGCGAGCGTGGCTGTGAACAGTCCCGCGTACGTTCCAGCTCGAGCCCGCAGCCCAGTCACGGTGCCCCCCAACGTCCCTCCCCCTCAGCGGGTTGAGACACTAGACCTCACCGTCAGTTTGAGACGTCACGCTTCACTGACGCGGTGCCATCCGCAGCGCCTTCTTGGCGATGATGTTCTTCTGGATCTCGGTCGCGCCGGCGCCGATCGAGGTGTAGCGCTGCCACGAATAGTTGCGAGCCCAGTGGCCGCCGTCGATGGCATCGGGGCCGCCCTTGGCGAGCACGCCCGCGGGACCGAGGAGGTCGACTGCGAGCTCGGCGAGCGTTTGCGCGATCGACGACCACTGCAGCTTCGCGAGTGGCACCTCCGGCCAGTTCGGTTGACCCTTGCTGATCTTGGTGAGCGCGCGGTAGTTGAGCAGGCGCGTCAGCTCGATCTCCGCGAAGGCGCGCCCGACGCGGTCGCGCAGGGCCGGATCGCGGACGGCATCGGGGTTCACCGACCGCGCGGTGGCGACCATCGCGCGCAGATCTGCAGCCATCGTGATGGAGAGCCCCGCGGTGCCCACGCGCTCGTGGCCGAGCGTGCTCATCGCTACCGGCCAACCCTGGCCTGCGCCGCCCAAGCGATCGCCGACGGGAACCACCGCGTCGGTAAAGAACACCTCGTTCAGCATGGTGTCACCGGTGATGTCGCGAATCGTTCGACATTCGATCCCGGGCGTGCGCATGTCGACGATGAATGCGGTGATGCCTTCGTGCTTGGCGCGCCGCTCGAACGCGGTGGGATCGGTGCGGAGGAGGAAGAGTCCCCATTGCGCGAGATGTGCGGACGAGACCCACGTCTTCTGGCCGTTCACCACGTAGGAGTCGCCGTCGATGATCGCGAGCGTGCGCATGTTGGCGAGATCGGAACCGGCTTCTGGTTCGCTGAAGCCTTGGCACCAATGCTCGTCGGCCGAAAGGATCCCGGGTAGCCACCGTTGCTGCTGCTCCGGGGTTCCCCACTGCAGGATCATCGGACCGATCTGCCAGATGCCGTTCGCGTTGTAGACGCCCGGTGCCTTCACTCGCGCCATCTCTTCGGAGTAGATCGTGTTCTGCACCGGCGTGGCCCCGCGGCCATGCCACTCGGTGGGCCAGTTGATCGCTGCCCAACGGCCATGGTCGAGGCGACGTTGCCAATCTTTGCGACGGGCCTGTGTGCGTTCAAACGCGTCGACGGTGGTGTCGTCGTCGGTCCAGTCGGCGAGGAAGCGGGGGAGTTCAGTATCCAACCACGCCCGCAACTCGTCGCGAAACGCAATGTCCTCCGGCGCGAACGAGAAATCCATCTATTCCGCTCTTGCGACTTCGTCGCAGGCCGCTCGGGCCGCGGTTCGGGTGGCGCCGACGCCGCACGGTTGACGCAGGGTCAAGGGGTCATGTTGAAACAAGATGGGCGCCACTGGTCCTCACCTTCGGTCCATGCTTCGCCGGTAGCCTCCGCAAGGTGGACTTTACGTTTTCCTTGGAGCAGGACGCGTTGCGGGGTGCGGTGCGCACGTTCATGCTCGATTGGGCTTCGACTCACGACGCGCGGGACGGGTTGGCGCCGAGCGACTGGTCGCGGATCGTGGAGCTGGGATGGACAGGACTCTTGGTCCCGGAGGCGCAGGGCGGGCTCGGTCTCGGACTGGTCGACGCGGTGGTCGTGCTCGAAGAGATGGGGCGCGTCGTGTTCCCGGGCCCGTACCTGGCCTCTGCGGTCGTCGCAACGATCGCGGCGCGCCGCCTCGGTCTCGACGACCTCCTGCGCGATCTGGCCGACGGTGCGATCGGAACGGCTGCGCTCGAAGAGTCGGGCCATGGCGATCCGGTGGATCGTGTCCGGGCGCGGGTTCGGCGTCGGGGCGCGCAGTGGATCGTCTCGGGCGAAAAGCCGATCGTGCTCGACGCGGTCGACGCCCGCTGGGTCCTCGTGGTGGCCCGCACTCCTGACGGCATCCACACCTTTCGTCTTGACGCGCCACCGGGCGTCGAGATGGTGCCCACCATGGACGGAACCCGCCGCGTGGGCCGCCTCGTGCTCGATGACACGGCGGTCGAGCCGGTCGGCCCCGACGGTGATCACACCGCCATCTGGCACGCAATTGCCGACGACACCGCGATCGCGCTCGCCGCGGAGCTCACTGGCGTCTGCGACGCCTCGCTCGCGATGGCGATGGACTACGCGGAGCATCGCGTGCAGTTCGACCAGCCCATCGCCGCACACCAGGTGATCCAACACAAGCTCGTCGACATGCTGCACGCGACCGAACTCGGTCGCGTCGGTGTGCACTACGCGGCGTGGGCATCGGATGTGAACGACGCCGACGTCGCGCGTGCCTCGTCGATCGCCAAGTCGCAGATGGGTGAGGCTGCGGTCATGGTGACGGGCGAGAACATCCAAGTGCATGGCGCGGTCGGCTTCACGTGGGACTCGCGTGCGGGCGTGCTGTATCAACGCGCGAAGCAGAACGATGTGTGCGGCGGCAGCGGATCGTGGCACCGAGCGCGCATCGCCGATCTTGTGTTGAAAGGCTGACCGTGCCGGAGTTCACGACGGTCGAGACCGCGGTGCGAGAGCATGTGCACGCGGGCGACTCGCTGCATCTCGTCGTGGGCCACAGCCGCTGGAGCGCGGCGGCGCGCGAGGTGGTGCGCCAGTGGTGGGACCGCGACGAGATGCAGCGAGTCGCCCGCGTGCACATGCTCTCGCACCGCGGTCTCGACCGTCGTGAACTCCGGCACGGT
>JANYLF010000058.1 GCA_025357995.1 Acidimicrobiia bacterium
TCTGGACCGCGGCGATGAGGCCCGCGATCGTGAACGACTTTCCGGAACCGGTGATGCCGAGGAGCGTTTGGTACCGCTCCCCGGCCTCTACGCCAGCGGTGAGCTCCGCGATCGCCTTCGGCTGATCACCGGCGGGTTCGAAGTCGGAAACGAGCTGAAACTCGGGCACCGGCTCACCCTACGCCCAGGGTGTGACACTCCCTCCCGTCGGCTTCGACCGCGCGAGGCCGCCTCCCACACCCGACTTTCGTGCACTTTGGAGACCCATAGGTCTCTCTTCTGCACGAAAGTCAAGCTTCCGCGGGCTACCGATCGCGCTCGCGCCGCTGTTCGAGGGCCCTGCGCACCGAGTGCGCGACGCGGCCGGCTTCCTCGGTGAGGTCATGCCATCCGAAACGCATCACGTTCCAACCCGCGCATTGCAAAGCGCGATCTCGCGCCGCGTCGGCTTGACGATCGAGGAGAGCCGAATGGAACTCGGTCCCATCGACTTCGACAATGAGCTGCACCGATCGGAAGAGGAAGTCGACGCGACCCAGCCACCCATCCGCATCTCCGACGTTCACCTGTCGGTCAGGGGTTGGCAGGCCGAACGTGATGAGTAGCTCGACGAAGGCAGCTTCGAGCTCGCTCGCCGGTGGTACGTACTGCCCGCCGCGATCCGCGAGGAGACCGCGAACAACGGAGAGCTTGCGCCGACCCCGCACCGCCAGCTCCTGGCTCATGACCGATAGTGCGGGAACCGTCACCATCCGTTTCGCGATCGCGTTGTCCATCGCTCGTTCCAAACGTTCGGGCCGAATCACGGCGCTGAGATCGAACAAGGTGCGGGCGATCGACGTGGTTGGGATTCCTCGAACCGTGCGGAGGTGATGTTCAGGGAGCCAGTTCGATCGGTGCACGTGGACGCCCGGAAGCCGGACCGAGCGGTCGGCGGGCACCAAGATTTCGACATATGCACCGAAGCCCGGTAGGCCAAAGACGGCGGCGGCACTCCGATGTGATCCCGCTGCGCCGTCAGTGGCCGCGAGCAGGGCCACCGTGAGCCTCGCCTCGAAGGAGTCGGGCGCTCCGGGCAAGCGCAAGATGCACCGTTGCACGCGTTGCCATCGGCCCGTCGCGACACGATGTGCCACATGGGATGGATTTCCACCTTGGAGGAACACTTGGCGGGCGCTGAAATGGCCCAGCTGTCGTGACGCGAGTTCCTCGACGCGCCGATCAAGATCGGTCGGCATCGCAACGAACGTACCGATGGGGTGCGACAGCCTCACCTCGACCAGGTCTCCCGCTCCCGAGTTTCGTGCACTTTGGAGACCCATAGGTCTCTCTTCTGCACGAAAGTCGGGAAGGTGAGGGAAGGAGAGGCGGCCGTCAGGGGCCGGGGTTCAGGCCTTGGCGGCGTGGCGGGATTGGAGGTCGGTCCAGAGCGCGTCGACCTGGGATGTCAGAGAGCCATGGTCGGCGCCGTTGTCGATCAGGTGCGTGGCGACGGCGCGGCGCTCCTCGTCCGTTGCCTGAGCGCGCATACGGGCCGATGCATCGGACCGATCGAGACCGCGCCTCTCGAGCCGGTCGAGTCGCAGCTGCTCGGGCGCCTCCACCACGATCACGACCTCGTAGCCGCGTTCGACAGCAGTCTTGGATTCCACGAGGAGCGGCACGTCCATCACTACGATCGCGTCGGCCGGTGCTGCCGTCATTCGCCGCCCGAACTCCTCGTGTACCGCCGGGTGGGTGATTGCATTCAGGGCCTCACGAGCTTCATCGGTGGCGAACGCACGGGCCGCGAGTTCGGCACGGTCCAGCCGGCCGTCGGACCCGACGATATCGGGCCCAAATCGCTCCACGAGTTCCGTGAACGCTGGCTGATCGGGCTCCACGACGTCCCGAGCCACCTGATCGGCGTCGAGGATGATCGCGCCATGGGCCGCGAGCAGCGCGGCAACCGTCGACTTCCCCGCGCCGATACCACCGGTCAACCCCACGAGTAGCACGGCCCGGCATCCTACGAGCCGAGACCATCCGGGGAATGCCCGATGCTCGACCTCGCCACAGGCCACAATTGCGCGATCGAGACCGTTCCGCCCCCTGTCCGTCGCACGGACACACCGAGCCGTGCCGTCAAACGTCGCGCTGCCCGAGCGAGTCGTCACGCCGCGGGTCGGCCGCGAAACCGGCTGCGCGTGGCGCGCTGGGCCCGGCGCATTGGCCCTCGTCTCGACCCGCGGTCGGTCGAGGAACTCGGACGGCTCGGTCCGCTCGCCACTTGGCTGCGGTGGGCATGTCTGGCCGTCGGAGTCGTGCTGGCGTTCAGCACGAATCAACCGCATCGCGACGCGCTCCTCATCGCGGGTGGTGTCCTCCTCGCCAACACGCTGCTCCGCACCATCAAGCCACTGGAGATCTATCCGGCCACGTGGCGCGCGGAAGCGTGGGTCGTTCTCGACCTCTTGATCGCGGTCGGTTCGATTGCGTTCACCGATACGTGGGCCAGTCCCTTCCTGCTCATGCCGATCCCGCTGGTGCTGCTTGCGGCCTACGGATGGGGCTACCGCGAAGGTTGTTTCGCGGCGCTGCTCACCGCGGGCACCATCCTCATGGCGGATGCGATCGGCGGGGCGAGCCAAGACGCCCTGAGGACCGGACTCCTCGTTTCCGTCGTCGTCATCGCGGCGGCGGTTGTCGGTGGTTACACGCGTCAACTCTGGCTCGAGGCGGAAGAACGCGAGCGAGAAACTGCCGACGAGGTGTCGCGCATGACGCTCGCGAACGACCTCTTCCACGCGCTGCACGACGTCGTGCGTACCCTCCCCGACTCGCTCGACCTGGCCGAAGTCGTGGCGTCCGCTCGTGACACGCTGCGCGAAGTCTTCCAGCCCGACGTCCTGGTCGTGCTCCTCGCCGACGAGACCAGTGCATCGTGGCGCACCCAGCTGGCGGAGGGCGCCGCCGTTCCCGAACATCTAGAAACGAGTGAACTGCCGCTACGGATCCGCGAAGCCCTCGAGCGTCCCGGCGTGGTGCGCGTCGAGAGCACGACCGCGCAAACCGACCTCTGGAACGGCGAGTTCGCGAGTAGTGCGATGATCGTCGGGCTGCGCACGCCTGATCGGGTGGTCGGTCTCGTCGCCGTCGAACATCGTGCGCCGGACCGCATCACGACGGCCGACGCGGAGTTGTTCTCCCGGATCGCGTCCTCGCTCGCACTCGCCGTCGACAACGCTCGGTGGTTCGGGCGTTTGCGTACATTGGGCGCGGAGGCCGAGCGCGCCCGCATTGCTCGTGACCTGCACGATCGCACGGCGCAGTCGCTCGCGTACATCGGCTTCGAGCTCGATCGCCTCTCCAACCGATATAGCGATCCGGCTCTCCCCGAGTTACACCGCGTGGTGCGTGAGGTCGTGGTGGAACTCCGGGAGACGCTGTACCAGCTTCGCACCACCGTGACCGACGACGAGGGCCTCGTCCCGCTCGCAGAGCCTTACCTGCGGCGCTGGTCGGACCGAACCGGAGTGCTCGCCACGTTCGAGGCCATTTGTCCGGATCGTCGGTTGCCGCGCCAAGTGGAACAAGAGTTGTGGCGCATCTTCCAGGAAGCCCTTACGAACGTGGAACGGCATGCCGATGCCTCCACCGTGCATGTCACTTGGGATTGCTCCGACGATCACGCGCGCCTCATGGTGCGCGACGACGGCACGGGGATGGACCCGTCCCGTCCCGCGCCGGAGCGGTACGGTCTGGTCGGTATTCGCGAACGGGCAGACGCAATCGGTGCCCGGGTCCGCTTCGACAGCGAACTCGGCGCCGGAACCACCGTGCTCATCGAGCTGGAGGCAACCTCGTGACCCGAGTTCTGTTGGCCGACGACCACCAAATGCTGCGACAGGCCGTCCGGCGAGCACTCGAGGACTCCGGCCATACCGTCGTGGGCGAAGCGGCCGACGGTAGTGAGGCCGTCGAGATGACGGCCACGCTGGCGCCCGAAGTCGTTCTGATGGACGTGAGCATGCCCGTGCTCGACGGCATCGAGGCAACGCGTCGCATCAGCGCCACCGGTTCGAGTGCACGCATCCTCGTCCTCACGATGCACGACGAAGACGCGCTCCGGGCCCGTGCGATTCGTGCCGGCGCCGCCGGATTCCTGACCAAGGATTGTGAGCTGCGCGAGGTGGTGGACGCGGTGCGCGCCGTCGCGTCGGGCGAGGTCTTGGTGTCTCCCGACATCGCGCAGGCGATGCTCGCGCAGTTTCCGGAAGAGCCAGTGGCCAACGAAGTCGTCGACAACAACGGCCCGCTCACCCGTCGTGAGAAGGAAGTGCTCCAGTCAGTGGCCGACGGTCGCTCCACGACCGAGATCGGCCGGGAACTCTTCATCAGCGTGAAGACCGTGAAGAACCACCTCGCGTCTATTTACGCAAAGCTCGACGCACGCGACCGCACCCAGGCCG
The DNA here is from genome assembly GCA_025357995.1 of Acidimicrobiia bacterium. GTDB lineage: Bacteria > Actinomycetota > Acidimicrobiia > IMCC26256 > JAENVU01 > JAENVU01. The sequence continues at coordinate 4,452 of JANYLF010000058.1, forward strand.
TGATCTCCGGCGTGCGGCTCGGCATCGTCCACCTGCGCTGAGCCAACTCCGAGCTACGCCTCAGGCTCGGGCGCGACTTCAGGCTGCGGTGTCGGTTCCGGTGCTGTCGCGGCCTCGGGAACAGGTTCGGCTTCCGGTGAGACTTCAGGCTCCGGTGTCGGTTCCGGTGCAACCGCGGTCGTGACCTCGGGTGCGGATCCCGTGACGAGGAGTTCGCCCTCGATCAGGTGGAGTACCGCTTCGTCGTCGGGCGCGCCGATCGAGTGGGCCGGCGCTTCGACCATCGGTGCCGGAGGAGGTGTCTCGTCCACGGGGATGTCCGGTCCGATGTAATTGCCGGACTCGTCGTAGGCGTGCTCACCGAACTGGTCCTGGTACTCGGCGGCCACCACGCCACCTTCTGCGGCCTGCTTGATCGACAGCGAGATGCGCCGACGGTCGAGGTCGATGTCGATGATCTTGACCCACAGTTCCTCGCCCGGGGTGACGACCTGCTCGGGCGCCTCCACGTGGTGCACGGCCATTTCGGAGATGTGCACCAGGCCTTCGATACCGTCGCCCACCTGCACGAACGCACCGAACGGCACCAACTTGGTCACCCGGCCGTAGACGAGCTCGCCCACCTGGTGACCGGTCGCGAATTCCTGCCACGGGTCCTGCTGAGTCGCCTTCAACGAGAGCGAAATCCGCTCGCGCGAGAGGTCCACGTCGAGCACCTGGACCGTCACTTCGTCGCCAACGGTGACGACCGAGCTCGGGTGATCCACGTGCTTCCACGACAACTCGGACACGTGAACGAGTCCGTCCATACCACCGAGATCGACGAACGCACCAAAGTTGACGACCGACGACACCACGCCCGGCCGGATCTCGCCCGGCTTGAGGTTGGTGAGGAACTCGTCGCGCTGCTCGCGCTGGGTCTCTTCCAAATACGCTCGACGGGAGAGGACGACGTTGTTGCGGTTCTTGTCGAGCTCGATGATCTTGCACTCGAGTTCTTTGCCCACGAACGGCTGCAGGTCGCGGACTCGGCGCAGATCCACGAGTGACGCGGGCAAGAACCCTCGCAGGCCGATGTCGATGATGAGGCCGCCCTTGACGACCTCGATCACCAACCCCTTGACGATGCCGTCCTCGTCCTTGAGCTTCTCGATCGTTCCCCAGGCGCGCTCGTACTGCGCGCGCTTCTTCGAGAGGATCAGCTGACCGTCTTTGTCTTCCTTCTGGAGCACCAACGCTTCGAGCGTCTCGCCGAGCGTGACGATCTCGTTCGGGTTGACGTCGTTACGGATCGACAACTCTTTGGCCGGGATCACGCCCTCGGACTTGAAGCCGATATCGAGCAGCACCTCGTCCGAGTCGATCTTGACGACGATGCCGGTAACGAGCCCGCCTTCGTCGAATTCGACGAGCGTGGCATCGACCGCGTCGGCGAACGACATGTCACCGAGGTCGTTGAAGACCACCTCGGTGATCTCGGCGAAACCGTCGTCGTCGTCGTCGCTTGCATCGGCGGCGAGGTCCGTGCCTACGGCGTCGGTTTGGGTCTCGGTGACGATCGTGGTGTCGGACTCGGGAAGGGCAGTGGTGTCGTCAGCCACCGTGGTCATGGTGGCTTGCTCGGTCTCGGACAAGGAAGTCGGTCTCCTAGAAAAGGGGTAACGGTCGGGCGTCACCGGATGGTCACGCGGCTGAACAGGGCTCCGGAAATGGGAACCTGGCGAGGCTAGCGGTCCGTGGGGGCCCGTGCGAGAAGCAGGAGTTCGGGATTTCGCAGCGTGACGGGGCCCGCGCCGAAGCTGGCGGGACTCACTCCGCTGATCCGGATGTCGACGAGACCCGCCGCGCGGCCGATGAGCCGAAGCTCGCGGGCCGTGAAGCAGGTGGTCCAGAGGTCTCGTTCGATCTCCTCACCGTCGGCGTTCTTGAGGGTGGCGATCTCGTGATTCACCCCGTTCGCCGGGTCGAACTCGTCGCCGTCTTCGATCCAGCGGAGCGCGAAGTACGAGGAGAACGCGCTGACCGCGACTCCCCCGCCGGGACGAACGGCGTGAGCGATCTTGACGACAATCGCTTCGTCTTCCTCCCCTCCGAGGAGGCCGAAACCTCCTTGGCACAGGCAGATCGCCGCGTCGAACTCGTGCTGGAACGCAAGGTCGCGGACGTCGAGCACCTCGAACGTGGCCGGCAGGTCTCCGGCGGCCTTGCGCGCGATGGCGATGAACTCAGGCGAGAGATCGACGCCATGGACCTCGATGCCGCGCCCGGCCAGCGCGATCGCGTGTCGACCCGGTCCGCACCCGACGTCGAGCACGCGCATCCCTGGCCGCAGGTCGAGCGCACCGACGAGGAAGTCGACCTCCTGTTCGGTCCCCTTGGTGAAGGCGTTCTTCAGATACGCCGGTCCCAGAAACGCTGCGATCTCGTTGAACCAGGGACCCGGGGGGACGGTGGACACCTCACCACGCTACTGACCAATGGTGTGGTTCTCCGGGCCGTCTACGCTCGCGCCGCTGACGGCGAGGATCGACGAGAGTGAACACGCATGGCCGACGGCCGAGATGGAGCTTGGTACTCGCGTCGTGCGCTCGAAACGGTGTTCGAAGACGCCATGAAAGGGACGGCGCCGGTCGCGGGCCGGTGCGTCGCGCCGATCTTGCACATGGCCGATCACCTGCGCACGGGGCCCGTACCGCCTCCGGGACGCACCACCACGACTGTCGGGCATTGCATCGCCGCCACCGCCCATCGCAGCACCCCGGAACGCAAGTATTTATCCGAAGCGATCGCCTCGCTCCTGGGCCAAGCCACGTCGCTGGGGTACGCGGTCTTCGTTCACGGTCCGATCCCCGCACGTGCCGTCGCCGAACAGCTCCGTGCCGTCGATGCCCTCGCGGCGATGACCATCGACGTGGTGTCGGAAGCCGACGCGGCGCCCTTTGTGCTGGAAGCACGGAACGCAGTCGCTTGCATCGATGCCGCGGTTCCGCGTAATCCGTGGCGACTCACGTGGTCGCACAAGGCACTGTTCCGAGACTTGGTACTGGAGCACTCGGCATTCGATCATGCGACGCACTTGATCTACACCGAAGACGACATGGCGTATGCACCCGATGCACTTCGGTACTGGTGCAAATACCGCTCCTCGCTCGCCACTGTGGGCTTGCTGCCGGGCTTTCTGCGGGTCGAAGGACCCGAAGCCGATCGGTGCGTCACCGGATGGCGACGACGATCCGACGGTCGCCCGCGTGTCGGTGTGCGCCGAGCGGATCCCGACGACATCGTCTGGTTCGTGAACCTCGACAATCCGTATCAGGCGATGTACATCCTCGACGCGGAGCTCGGCGAATGGCACTTCCGCCGCTCGGACTTTCGGTCGTACCGCCGCAGCAAACTCTCGCCGACGTTCGGCGGGCAGTGGGGAGTGCCCGAGCGCGCGGCGTCGGGACCGATCTTCGACGGACTCATCCCCGCGGCCTTTCTTTCGCGCAATGTGTTGCCGCTCGTCGCCACGCCGGGACCCGAGGCGATGCCGCTACCGGCATCGCTGATCCACCATCTTCCTTGGAAGGACTACAACAACCCGGACGTCCCCCAGGGCAAGGTTCGGGTACGCGATTCCTTCGTGCTCGATCCCCCACCGAGCGCGGCCGAGTTCGAACGCGTGATCGACCGGAGTCCGTGACGCCGGAGTGATCGGTCAGGGTGCGTGCGCCGGGGAACACGCGACCCGGTCACGGACGGCCACGATCGCCACCGGGTCGACCAGTGGGGATCGGTACCAGCGGAATGCGATCGGATGGGGATCGACGTCGGGCCGGGGCTGGAGTCGGACGGTCACGCAGTAGGGCCGTGAGCGCCTCGGTGTGCGTGGGGCGTGGAACTTGTTCCATTCGAATCCGCCGTCGACCTGCTCCGGGCTCCAACCCCGGCGGGTCGCGGCGGTCGCGACGCGCCACCGCGTGCCGTCGAACGACGCGGAATCCACACTGAACACGAGGCCAATACACGCGATGATCGCCAGCGCGCACGCGGCCGACACGAACGCGGCCCTCCCGCCGACCCTCGCTCCGCGGACCGTCGCGGCATCGTCCGGGCGGCGCCCGTCAATCCCGCGAACCAGTAGCACGCCGAGGAGCGGGACGATCGGGAGCACATAGCGGTCGGCAATCGGCAGGCCGAGTCCGCTCGCAATCGCGTAGGTCGCCGCGTAGCCCGCGACCACCAAGACCAGCAGGACCACGACCGGATCCGGCGCGGTCGCCGCCCGCGCGGATCGGCGGACGAGCTGTTCGAGTTTCACCAGGGCCGGCACGAACGCGGCGAGGAGCAGCGCACTCGCGAGGGTTGCGCCGACCACGACGAGCCACCATTCCCCCGCCGGAAAGATGTCCGGCCGCGGACCATGCAGCACCTCGCCGCCGAGCGCACCGTTGGGCGTCACGAGATTTCCGGCGAACGCGATGCGCGGTGCGGTGATCGCGGTAGCGATGAGCGCACCGGTGCCAGCGAGGAACGCCACAATCGTGACCGGTGTCTTCAGCTTCCATGCTCGCCGCAAGATTCGACCGGGACCGAGGAGCAGCAGGGCCGGCGCCACTATGAGTCCAACAAGTCGGACGAGCCCGAAACCTTTGATGACGGTGGCGCGCAACGTATGCCCGGTCGGGAGCGCCGGGTCGAACGGTTTGAGATTCGGAATCGTGCGCCAGAAAGCGAGGACCACCCCCGCGCTCAGGGTGAGAACGACCACTACTCCGAGAAAGACCCCGAGGCGGCGGCGCGAAGCGTCGCGCCGCAACGACCAAACGCCTACGCACCCGATCGCCACGAACGGCACCACCGCGTACTGGCGGATCGTGAACCCGACGAATGCCGCCAGCAACGCGGCGATGAACCACGGCAACGCCGCCCGTTGGGCGCGGAGCGCACGGACGCCGAATGCACATGCCAACATCGTCAAGGCGAAGGCCGGGACGTCGGTCATAAAGCTCACGCTGAGCACGCCCCACGGAGGACTCACCGCGATCATGATCGCCACAAGGCCAGCAACGCCCAGCCGGCCCGTGACCATGAACCCGATCCACGCGGCAGCCAACAATCCGACGAGCCCCAGAGTCGCGGTGAGTACTTGTACCGCGGTGATGTCGTTGCCGAACACCCCGATCACCGGTCGGGCGATGACGAGCTGGCCGAGCAGCGTCATCGAGACCCAGTGGTTGAAGTCGAGATGACCGGTGTCGTGCCAATGGAAGAGCGCCCGGAAGTATGACCAATCGTCGTCGCGAGGAATACCGAGTGCGCCGCCCCGGTGAGCGATCACCAGCGGAAGCACGAATCCCACGAATGCGATGGCGCCGACAACGCCGACCTGCGCCGCCACGGAACCGGGCCTGCGGGGCGCCATCCGGACGATCCTACTTCGCGGTGGCCCAGCTGGGACCGAAGCCCATGTCGACGACGAGAGGCACGTTGAGTTCGATCGCGCCCTCCATGGCCTCTCGGATCACTGGCTCGATCGCGTCACGCTCGGACCGCGGAACCTCGAACACCAACTCGTCGTGGACGGTCAGGACCATCCGTGACGCGAACCCGCCGGCACGGAGAGCACCGTCCATGCGGATCATTGCGACCTTGAAGATGTCGGCCGCCGAGCCTTGCACCGGCGCGTTCTGCGCCATGCGCTCCCCCATCTGGCGGATGCGGAAGTTGTCGGAGGCCAGTTCGGTGATCTGACGGCGCCGACCGAGAATCGTGGTCGTGAACCCGCACGCCTTGGCCTCAGCGATCGTGCGATCCATGTACGCATGCACGTTGGGGAACGACTCGAAGTACGCGTCGAGGATTTCCTTCGCCTGGTCGGTGGGGATGTCCATGCGCTGAGCGAGACCGTAGGCCTCCATGCCGTACGCGAGGCCGTAGTTCACGACTTTCGCGAACCGGCGGTGATGGTCCGCAACGTCGGCTTCGGCCACGTGGAACACCTTCGACGCGGTGATGGTGTGCACATCCTCGCCGCGTGTGAACGCGTCGATCAGACCCGGATCCTCTGCCAGGTGGGCCAGGATACGCAGCTCGATTTGGGAGTAGTCGGCAGTCAAGAGTCCGCAACCGTCTTCGGCGATGAACGCCTGGCGGATAGTGCGACCCTCCTCGGTGCGAACCGGGATGTTTTGGAGGTTGGGGTTCTCGCTCGAGATGCGACCCGTGGTGGTGGCGATCTGGTTGAACGTGGCGTGGATTCGGCCGTCGTCCTGAATCAGGCGCGGGAGCGCGTCGGCGTAGGTGCTGCGGAGCTTCTCGACCTCCCGGTACTTCAGGAGGTCGGCCAAGATCGGATGCGCGTTGTCGGCCGCCATCTTCTGGAGCGAGTCGGCGTCGGTCGACGGCCCGGTCTTCGTGCGCTTCACCGGTGTGAGCTCGAGCACCTCGAACAGGATGCGGCGCAGTTGCGGCACCGAGTTGACGACGAACGGCTCGCCCGCGTGCTCGTGGATCTTGGTCTCGAGCACATCACAGCGTTTCTGGAGATCCGCACGCATGTGATCGAGGAACTCGCGGTCGACGCGAATGCCGGTGGTCTCCATCAGCGCGAGTACTGCCACCAGCGGCCGTTCGACCGTGTCGTACAACGTCCACAGCTCGCGTGACTCGAGGACGGAACGCAACTCGGGTGCCAGGCGCAAGACCGCGGCGGCACGACGGCCCGCGTCGTCACCGGCTGCATCGCCGTCGAGATCGAGGGTGCCTTCCACCGCGGGACTGTCCGGCGACACCAACTCGATCCCGCAGTAACGGCCCATGAGATCGCCGAGGTCGTACTTCGCTTCGCCGGGGTCGATGAGATACGCCATGACCGCCGTATCGAGATCCAACGAGCCGACAGTCACCCCCGCGGCACGCGTCAGGCCGTGCATCAACTCCTTCGCGCGGTGAACGACGAGCGGAGGGCCATCCGGACCGACCAGCGCGGCGAGCGCGCCACGCACTCCGGCATCGGCCAGTAGATCGGCGGGTGCGTACCACGCCGACTCGGAATTGGCGATGGCTAAGCCACGCAGCCCGCTCGTGCCGGGTATTCCCTGCCAGTCGGCGTCGAGTGCGTACTGAGTGGCGCCCGCCATGACCGCATTGAGCGCGGCGACGAATGTCTCCGGGCTGGTGAGTCGCGCGACTTCGACATCGAATGCGGTTGCTGCCACATCGACCGCGGAGTCGGTCTCACCGAAGGCGTCGAGCAGCCGTGGATACAACGTGCGGAACTCGAGCTGCACGAACAACTCGCGTACCGCGTCCTGATCCCACCCGCCGATGTGGAGATCCTCGACGGCGAGCTCGATGGGAACATCGCGTTGCAGGATCGACATGGTGCGGTTGTGGAAGACCTGGTCACGAGACGTACCGAGGTTCTCGCGTTGCTTCGGAGGGAGATCGTCGAGATGTTCGAAGATGCCTTCGAGCGTGTCGTACGCGTTCACGAGCTTCGCCGCGGTCTTCTCGCCGATGCCAGGGACGCCCGGAAGGTTGTCGCTCGGGTCGCCGCGTAGCGACGCGTACTCGGGGTATTGCTTCGGAGTGACGCCGGTCCGCTCGGCGATGCCGGCTTCGTCGTAGAGCGCGTAGTCGGAAACTCCGCGCTTGTTGTAGAGCACGCGAATGTGCGGGTCACGCACCAGCTGGTAGGAGTCGCGGTCGCCCGTGACCACGATCACGTCGATGCCGTCGCCGGCGGCCCGCTCGGCCAGGGTGGCGATCACGTCGTCGGCCTCCACGCCGTCGATCTCGATGACCGGCACGGCCAACGTGTGGAGCACCTGGCGGATGAGCGGCAGCTGCGACTTGAAGAGATCCGGAGTCTCCTTGCGCCCCGCCTTGTACGTGACGTCCATCACCTTCCGGAACGTGGGCGCCGCGGTGTCGAACGCGACGCAGAGGTGATCCGGCTTCTCGTCGCCCACGACCTTGATCAGCATCGACGTGAAGCCGTACACGGCGTTCGTGACCTGCCCGGAAGATGTGGCCAGGTCGGTGGGAAGCGCGTAGAACGCGCGGTACGCGAGCGAGTGGCCGTCGAGCAGCAGCAGCTTGCTCACCGAGGACCGGCTAGGTCGCGTCGGGTGGAGTGAGATCGCCGGACACGACGAGTGCCGCGATCTCGTGGACTTTGGTCCGACGGTTCATGGCCTCGGTCTGGAGGAACCGCCATGACCCGGCCTCCGTCATTGCGTGTTGATCCATGAGCGTGCCCTTGGCGCGGTCGATGATCTTGCGCGCTTCGAGCCGCTCCGCGAGATCACCGACCTCGGTCTCGAGACTCTTCAACTCGGCGTGGCGCCCGAGGGCGACCTCGATGGCGGGGATGAGATCGCTCTTCTGGAACGGCTTCACGATGTAGCTCATCGCACCGGCGTCGCGCGCCTGCTCCACGAGATCGCGTTGGGAGAACGCCGTGAGGATCAACACCGCGGCGAGGCGTTCCCCCGTGATCTGGCGCGCCGCGGAGAGACCGTCGAGTCCCGGCATCTTGATGTCGAGGATCGCGAGCTCCGGTGCGAGGCTGCGGACGAGCTCGACGGCTTCGTCGCCACGCCCGGTCTCGCCCACGACGTCGAAGCCTTCTTCTTCCAGCAACTCCTTCAGGTCGAGTCGGATGATTGCTTCATCCTCTGCGACGACGACCCGAGTGCGTTGTTCGGCAGACACAGTGATCCTCTCGTCGATGCTCAGCGGGGTGCTGGTTCGGCGGTCATACGATCCAGGAGTTCGTCTTGTTCGGCCCGGAGGGCGATGAGCGTACGATGCAACGCGTCTCGCTGCCGACGGAGGGCGTCGGCGTGGCGTTGGGCCTCGTTCGCCGAAGCCACTTCCATCGGAGTCTCGGCCACGATGGCGCGCAGTCGAGCATCCTCAGCGGCTTCGTCGAGGAACACGAGCTGCTCGTCGGCGACGGCGAGTTCCGCATTGGTCTGCTTGACGCGGTCGCTCAGGTCGAGCAACCGACGTTCGATGGAGGCCCGAGACACCGGCGCAGTGTACGCCGACGCATCACAAAAATGCCCGGGTGGTGTACGAAACACCCACCCGAGCCGTGATGCGGACAGAATGCGTTGTGGCTGCACATCCCATCTTCACCCCCGAACACGACGAGCTCCGGGCCTCGGTCCGGCGC
>JANYLF010000087.1 GCA_025357995.1 Acidimicrobiia bacterium
CCCACGACAACACCACCGGCGCGAACGCCTCGTTGATCTCGATGAGGTCGATGTCGTCGATGGTCATGCCCGCGCGTTCGAGCACCTTCGTGGTCGACGGGATCGGGCCCGTCAACATCATCACGGGGTCGACGCCGGCGATGGCGAACGCGTGGAATCGCGCCCGCGGCGTGAGACCGAGCTCAACTGCCTTCTCTTCGCTCATGATCAACAACGCGGCGGAACCGTCGGTGATCTGACTCGAGTTCGCCGCGGTCACCACACCGTCCGGCTTGAACGCGGGCTTCAGCTTCGCCAACGTCTCCATCGAAGAGTCGGGGCGAATGCCTTCGTCTTCGGTCATCATCGATGTGCCGTCTTCCGTGGTGACCTCGATCGGCACGATCTCGTTGTCGAACCGACCCTCCGAGCGCGCGCGGGCGGCACGTTGGTGTGACTGCACCGAGAACGCGTCGTTGTCTTCACGCGAGATGTTCCACTTCCCGGCAATGAGTTCGGCCGAGATCCCCTGCGGCACGAGATTCGGATAGCGCTCGAGCATCTTCGGTCCGAACGGCAAGCTGCCCTGGAGGAACGACGCGCCCATCGGCACGCGGCTCATGTTCTCCACGCCCGCGGCAATCACGACGTCGTACGCGCCGGCCATCACGCCTTGCGCCGCGAAATGGGCGGCTTGCTGGGACGATCCGCACTGGCGGTCGATCGTGGTGCCGACCGTGTTCTCGGGGAACCCCGCGGCGAGCGCGGCGTTGCGACCGACGTTCACCGCCTGATCGCCTACCTGCATGACGCACCCCATGATCACGTCTTCCACGAGCGCGGGGTCGATCCCGGTCCGCTCCACGAGGGCCCGCAACGTGTGCGCGGCGAGGTCGACCGGGTGCGTTCCGGCGAGCTTGCCGTTGCGACGGCCCAGCGGGCTGCGGACGGCATCGACAATGACGGCGGTAGGCATGGGAACTCCAGAGAAAGGGCGGGGGAACGGCACGTCAGTGTATTCAGCCAGGTCTGAGTACTGTCCACGCCCGTGCGAGACATGGACAAGGCCCTCGGCGACGGTGGGATGGCGCTCCTCGGCCAGCTCGGCGTCAACTTTGAACGGTATGGCGAGGGTTGGGTCGAAGCCGCCTGGACCCCGACCGACTCTGCGTGCAATCCCGTCGGTGCGGTCCACGGCGGCGTGTACGCGGTCGTGCACGACGCCGCGATGAACTTCGCCACCAACAGCGCACTGGAGCGCGGCGAGAGCGGCGCCACGATTTCGATTACCTACTCCACGATGCGCGGCGCGAAGGCGGGCGATGCCTTGACGGTGCGCGGCGAGGTGGTGCGCCTGGCGCGACAGATCGCGTACCTCACCACCACCATCGCCAATGCCGATGGCCACGTGGTCTCCACCGCGTCCGGCACGTTCATCCTCCGCCGCCGCGACCCCGCCAAGGCGTGACGACCGCCGCGTCATCGGAACGCGCACGCGGCACCTGGACCCAGCGCACCCGCCACGGGTACTTGGTCGAGACCGCGATCGGGATCGCGCTGTACCTGCTGTACGACGAGCTGCGGTCGCGCGTTTCGGGATCGGGCGTCGTCGCGCTGCGCCACGGTTACGACGTCGTGCGTTGGGAACGCGCGGTCGGCATCCTCCAGGAATACCGCATCCAGCACGCGTTCATTCACGCGCACGCGTTCCTATCGTTCTGGAACATCTATTACGGCACGATTCACTTCGCGCTGCCCGTGATCGCGCTCGTCACCTTGTGGCGGCGCGCCCCGGCCCGATACCTGCGCTGGCGCAACGTCCTGCTTGTCATGCTCTCGATCGGGTTGCTCTGCTTCTGGGCGTACCCCCTCATGCCCCCGCGTTTCATGCCTCACCGGTTCGGCTTTGTCGACACGGCCGCGGAGTTCTTCAACTTCGGTCCCCAACAACGAGTGGTGCTCGTCCACGGCGTGCCCACGGCCGCGTCGCGCGTCGCGTTCGGCAACCTGTTCGCGGCGATGCCGTCGCTCCACGTGGGTTGGTCCACGTGGAGTGCGCTCGCGCTCCTGCCGGTGCTCAAGCGCCGTTGGGTTCAGGCGTTGGTGTTGGTCTACCCGCTCGTCACCACGTTCGCGATCGTGGTGACCGCGAACCACTGGATCCTCGACGCCGTCGGCGGATGGGTCGCGCTGGGCGTCGCATGGCTCATCGTCGTCGGCATCGAGCGAATCCGAGGACGCACCCAGACGTCAGTCGCCTGACCCCGGGTTCTGGCCTCAGGCGTAGGTACGGACGAGCTCCAGGACCGCCGTGGCGTCCGGTCCGGTGGCGACCAGCGCGGTCGCCGCCGGGTCGCGCCGACGTCCGGCAACGTCGCACAGCTCCACTCCCGAGCCCGAGACCACCGTCACCGGATCGGCATCGAGACCGAAGGACCACGCGCCACCCGTCGGACCGACGAGGTCGAACCCGACCGGTCCGGTGAGCTCACGATCGGCGCGAGCGAACGCGTACGGCAACGTGCGCCATGCAAGACGCGCGACATGGCGGAGCCGGTTGGTGGGCGCGAGTTCGATTCCGAGCGCGGTCGCCACATCTCCGGTGTGAATCCAACACTCCGAGAGTCGCGTCGCGGCGAGTGTGCGCGCGCTCAGCGTGCCGATGACCCATTGCAACCGCGCGCTCGGGTCAACCGACGCGAACTCGGCGCGCACGTCCGCGGCCGACGCGCGCCACTGTTCACCGATCGCCGCGCCACCCGCGCCCCGCGCGAGCACCACACTGGCCGCGGCCGCGTCGTCGACCGATTCCTCGCCGCCGGCCCGCATGAACTCTTCGATGTCGCGCGCCAGATCACCGCGCAGACTCGCGAGTGCGAGCTCGTCGGTCTGGTGCAGGTGCAGCACCACATCGCGAACGTCCCAGCCTTCACACGGTGTCGGTCGCGACCAACCCGCCTTGTCGAGCGGCGCGAGCAACGACCAGAGCTCGGCGTGTTGGGCCGCCAGATCCGCGAGGATGTCGTTCACCGCATCGCTCCATCGACGTCGCCGAGTGCGCGCGCGGTGAAATCCTCGAAGGCCGGCGCGTCGAATCGAATCGAGAACTCGTCACCGACATGGGTGATGTCGAGACTCGGGCAGAAGTACCCGACGCCGTCGACGATGAAGTACGGCGACCCGACCACCGCACGCCGTCGACCCTCTTCGTACTCCGCGCGTACCGCTTCGGGATCCGCATCACGCACGTCGAGACCGTGCGCGCTCGCGATCGCACTCAGGACCGTTGGGTTCGCGATGTCGAGACCCTGTTCGAACACCGCATCACGCAATGCGCGGCTCACGGACTCGCCGGTCGCGAGGTCGACGGTGTAGCCGAGCGACGCGAGGGCCAATCCCGGCAGCGTGGTGGACGGAAATGTCCGCGGGTCGAAACCGCGGAACAGATCAGGCGCGACCTCGGTGCGCAACGCTGCGATCTCCGTCGCCGCGAACGCCGGGTCCAGCCGCTCGCCATTGACCCATTCGAGCGGCCACGCCAAGACGAGGAATCGAGCTCGGCTCTTGATCTCGTCGCGGCGGACCACCAGCCGTCGCAATCCCACATGGGTGAACGGACACGTCAGATCGGCGAACACGGTGACCATGACGCTTCCTCCTTGGGTACGACTCGGCGCGCCATCATCCCAACCCACACCGACGCCGCATTCGATCGACCAGGGAATCGATACGCCAAATCTTCCCGACTGAGTTCAGAATTTGGTGGAAGAAACCGATCTATTCAGTACATATACCCCAGCCTGGAGACCGTCATGCGAGCACCGCTCCGTCACGCCCGCGCCGGATTCGCCGCCCTCGCGGTCGTCGGACTCGTCGCCGTCGCTCCCGCCACCGCAGGTGCCGATTCCCATCATCGACATCGCCATCACCACTTCACTCTGACCGACGTGCAGAAGACCTGCCTCGCCGCCCACGGGTTCCCCGTCGGCGTCGGCGCTCCTCGACCCGACCTGCGCGATCCCGCGGTACGGGCCGCGGTCTTGGCGGCGCTGCGCGATTGCGGAATCATCCCTGCGAGACCACCGACAACCACACCGCCACCGCCGCCACCCGCGCCTGTACCGACGTAACGAACCCGGCGAATCACCGGCGCGCGCTCACGCACGCACAGCAACTGCACCCGGCGAGTCAGGCGCCGGTTGCGTCGAGTCGTCGGAGGAGGTGAGCGCGCGCCGCGGCGTCGCCCGGTCCATTGCGTTGCGCGAGCAGTTCGGCGACCGCGAGCCGATGCGCGCGATCCACGTTGCCGCCGTACTTGAACTTGGCCCGCACCTCGTGCACCACGATTCGTAAGCCGCGGATAGCGCGGAGCTTCTCGCCATGTTCGGTGGGATCGGCCGCGTCGATCCCGGGCTGCACCGCGCCGAGTTGCTCGCGCAACACCGCGGCCACGACCTCCGGTTCGTCGAGGATCTGCGCAGTCCCGGTGAGTTGTACCCCCGCGTAGTACGTGGTCGGGATGCCGAGCCGCGGATCCTCATCACCCGTCGCTTTCCAGGCCGATGGGATGTACGCCCAGTCGCCGGAGACACTGACGATCACGCGGTCGTTCTCGTCGATGGCCGCCCACACAGGGTTCGGCCGAGCGAGATGGAGCACGATCTCGTCGCCGTCGAGCAGGAACTGGGTAGGAACCACGATCGGGACGTCTCGGTCACGACCACCGGCCACGAGCTCTCCGAACGGATGGACGGCGAGAAACGCTCGCCACTCGTCGTGCCCGCCCCGGTCGACACCGTGAATCAGCATGCGGGCATCTTCGCAGCCACGTGGCAGCCGGCCGGTGCGCGGATCGCGACGCCGCGCCGGCCACGAGCCCACCCGGAACGGTTACCAGTCGGTGGGTCGATAGTCCTTGAGGAACTGGCCGTAGACGTGGTCGCCGGTGTTGTGCCCCGCGATGATCGGATCAACGATGCGCGCCGCGCCATCCACGATGTCGAGCGGGGGATGGAACCGATGTTCCGCGGTCTTGGCCCGTGCGATCTCGACCGGATCTTCGTCGCTTACCCATCCGGTATCAACGCTGTTCATATGGATGCCGTCGGCGTGGTACTCGGTCGCCGAGGTGCGCGTCATCATATTGAGCGCAGCCTTCGCCATATTCGTGTGCGGATGCTTGGTAGTCTTGAACCGTCGGTAGAACTGACCTTCGACGGCCGACACGTTCACGATGTGCTTGTCGCGTTCGGGCGAGCGCGCCAACAGCGGCTTGAGCCGCGCGTTCAACACGAACGGCGCGACGGCGTTCACCAACTGCGTCTCCAACAACTCGACGGTCGAGACCTCGGCCAGTGTGAGGCGCCACGAGTTCCGGCCGCGCAGGTCCACCTGCTGGAGATCTTGGTCGAGCCGACCCTCGGGGAAGAGATGGCTTTGGGGTGCGGTGTCGCTCGGGAGCAGCACCGCCTGCGACAGCTCCGCCGCGTTCGTGAGCCCGGGAACCGTGCTCGCGACCACTGCCGCGACCACTTTCGAGGCGGCCGCGGGACTCGCGCCCACCATGTCGTATCCGCGCAGTCCTTCGTACTCGCCGATCAGGGCGCGCGCCGGCGCCGGCAGGTCCGCCAGTGCGGTGGTTTCAAGCTCCATCATGTGGCGGTAGAAGTCCGGTGGGCGCCGGACCGTCTGGCACGCGTTGTTCACGATGAAGTCGAGCCGACCGCGTGTGGCACCAACGTGCGCGCAGAACGCCTCCACGCTCGGGGTGTGGCGCAGGTCCAGGCCGAAGATTTCGAGACGGTTGCCCCACTCGTCGAAATCCGCTTCCTGCGCGTACCGAACCGCCGCGTCGCGCGGAAAGCGCGTCGTCACAATGAGGTTCGCGCCGGAGCGCAACAGTTTGATTCCTGCCTGATATCCGATCTTCACGCGGCCGCCCGTGAGTATCGCAACGCGACCGCTGAGGTCCGCGGTTTCGGACCGCTTCGCGAAGTTGAACTCTGCGCACTCGGGGCACAGTTGGTCGTAGAAGTGGTGCAGCTGCGTGAACTTCTCCTTGCAGACGTAGCAGTGCTGGAGGTCCTGGACGTCACGGAATCCGACTGCGTCGGAGGCGTCGTCGACGTCGGTTTGGGTGAAGTCCTCCGGCGCGAACACGTTGGGTGTGGTGAAGATCGGCTTCGATCGCAACGTGCGAATCCCGGTCTCGTTGAGTGCGGCCTCGTCCCGGGTTCGCTTCTCGTCTCGCTCGCGACGCTTTCGGTCACGCACGCGTCGTCGCCGCAACTCCACGTTCGGTTCGAACACGTCACCCGCCGCCGTCCACAAGCGGATGCGTTCGCGCTCCGACATTTGCTCCAGCACCGACGGGTCGTTCGCCACCACTTCGAGCACCTCGGTCGCAGCGCGCACGCGCTCGATGATGTCGTCTTCGTCGGAGGTCACTGCACGCTCGGGGCTCGGGATCGGGCGTGGAGGAACTGGACCAGCGCACGGCGCGCGGCCGGAACCCGCCGACCTGCCTGCATCTCCTGGACCGCCACCTCGGACGTCATGGCCAAAAACAGTCTTGCGGCAGCCTCGGGGTCGGGCCAACCCATTTGCTTGAAGCTCGGAATGGCCGCCACCGCGGTACGACGTTGCCGGCGCAACATCGCTTCGGTGAACGCCGGATCGGAACGGGCCTCGAGCGCGAGTGCCTTGACCGAGCGGTTCGCCAAACTCACGTCCAGATACGCCTCGGCACTGCGCGCGATGAGCTCCGAGCCGGGTTCGAGACCGGCGATCGCGGCCATGGTCGCCGCATCCACCCGATCGTGAAACCGGGCGTGGAGCGCGTCCACGAACGATCGACGATCATCGAAATGGACATAAAACGTGCCCTTCGCAACGCCGGCTTGCGCCACGACCCGGTTCACGCTCATTCCGGCGAGCCCGAACTCTTCGGCCACCAGCTCGCCGGCGTCGAGCAGCCCATCGAGGGTCGGGTGGGTCACCGGCGGAACGGTAGCTGACCGTTCGGTCATAGGCTTTCAACGTGAGGTACGTCGAGGTTGACTGACCGGTCGGTCATGTATACCGTCGCGCTTGTGACCACCATCGAGACGACCCACGCGACCATTGCCTACGACGAGCGTGGCTCCGACCTGCCGCTTGTCCTGCTCGCCAGTGGCGCGCACGATCGTCACGATTACGACGAGCTGCGCGATCTCCTCCCACCCCACATCCGCACGATCGCGATCGACTGGCCTGGTCACGGCGAGTCGTCGCCGCCACGAACTTCGGCGAGCGTGATCCAGTTCGCCGAGGTCGCGGAGTCGGTGGTTTCGCAGCTGTGTCCGGAGGGTGCGGTGGTGATGGGGAACTCCGTCGGCGGGTTCGCCGCGGCGCGGCTCGCGATCACGCGCCCGGATCTCGTGAAGGGACTCGTGATCGTGGACGGTGGCGGCTTCGTCCCTCGCTCGCTGCTCCTACGCGGTTTCTGCGCGGCCATGGGTCGGCCGAGATTCCTCCGCCGCATCTACCCGTCGTTCTCGAGGCGCTACATGCGGGCGCGAACACCAGGCGACGCTCGAGCCCTCGCCACTGCCGTCGCGACGACGCGTGAGGATCCCGGCCTCCGGACGGTCACCGATCTGTGGCGATCCTTCTCGTCCAAGGATCACGACCTGCGCGCTGACGCGGCCGAGATCACCGCGCCCACGCTCGTGATCTGGGGGGCGCAGGATCCGGTCATTCCGATCAAGGTCGGGCGGCGAATCAACGCCGCGATTCCCGGCTCCACGCTTCATGTGTTCGACACCGGCCATGTTCCCCAGACGTCAGATCCGGCGGGCGTCGCCGAGGTGCTCGTTCCCTTCCTCACTGCATGCGCGGCGGCGCCTCGATAGGGGCCTCGTGATGCAGCCAGGCCACGATTTCGGGCGACGCGAGCGCGCCGATGGTGTTCGCGTACCGCTGCCGCGCGTCGGCGTCGAACACTTCACGCCATCGACCGCTTGTACCGTGATGGAAGAACTCTCCGGTGTCGACCCACAGGCCGTGCGAGCTGTCGGGCACGAGGTGCGCGGATCGAGACTTCATCGACGCGAAGGTCGCGGCCGCCTCGAGCTCGGGCCACAGGGCCTCGGGCACCTCGATCTCGAGTTTGGACGCGAGTCGCCGCATGTTGGCGTCGAGGTCTGACTGCAGGTCGTCGTAATGCATGAGGTGCACGTTCGGATCGTTGCGCACGTCCCAGAACGTGGCGATGTGGTGCACGAGCGATCGCAGCGACGAGCCAGATTCGGTTACGTCGGTCGGGTTGTCGATCCACTCCCACATCCCATCCAGCTCCGATGTGGGCGCGGGCGGTGGTCCGGCCGCGAGCAGCTCGGTCACGTCGTCGAGTCCGACGGCTCGGTTGCGCGCGTCGAGCAATGCGTCGAAGTTCATATTGGCGCGGTGGTTCAGCATGGAGAGCACGACGTCGCGCGGGTCTCGACCCACGCTCACGTAGGTGACACCTCCGACGATCGGGATGCCCTCGAGGGGAGTGTGTGTCTTGATGAACCGACGGTGGGTCTGCGCGTCGAGTTGCGCGAACACTTCGTCGTCGGAGCGGGTGAGCATGTCGAGCCACGGCGAGTACGTGTCGAGGGGGAGTTCCAACTCGGGCGTCTGGAAGATCAGGAGCGCGCACATCATCTGCGTCCACGTCGTGCCGCACTTGGCCGGGGTGGAGATCACGATGTCCGTCGGGCGCAGCGTGAAGCGTTCCCAACGCGCGCTGTCCGAGATCAACCACGTGTAGTGGACCGACGGCGGGCGGGGTGTGAGCACGACTGGCAACCTACCGGGCCGACCGATATGTGATGATCCGGGGCATGTCGAGCGAGTCCAGGCTGCCGCACCGCCGCGCCCTCGATGGTGTGCGCGGCGTCGCGGTAGTCGCGGTGCTGCTCTTCCACGCCGACAAGCTGAAAGGCGGCTACCTCGGCGTCGATCTGTTCTTCGTCCTTTCCGGGTACCTGATCACGTCCCTCCTGCTCGCCGAGGCCCGCGTGACCGGGACCGTGAGACTCCTCGGATTCTGGGCGCGCCGTGCGCGGCGGCTCCTCCCTGCGCTCTTCCTCGTGCTCGTGTTCGTGGGGCTTTACGCCGCGGTGATCGCCGAGCCGAGCGAGTTGCACCGGATTCGGATCGACGCGTTCGCGACTCTCGCGTACGTCGCGAACTGGCGGTTCGTCTTCGGGAACTTCGACTACTTCGCGCTCTTCGCATCGCCGTCACCGCTCAACCACACCTGGAGCCTCGCGATCGAGGAGCAGTTCTATTTGGTCTGGCCGTTGGCGTTCACGGGTCTGTTGGCCTGGGGCCGTCGACGGGATGGCGGTTCGGACGCCGACCCCACCGTGACCGCGCGTCGTACGTTCTGGATGTCGCTGGTCCTCGCCGCGGGTTCCACCGCGCTGGCCCTCGGATTGTGGTCCGCGTACGGGAACGCGAACCGCATTTACTACGGCACCGACACGCGGGCCGCGTCGATTCTCCTCGGCGCGGCGCTCGGTGCGTTCCTGGCGTGGAAGGGTCCGGCGAAAACGCCGCGCGCGCGCCGTGCGTTGGAGGCGGGGGCGGTTGTCGGCGCCGCGGTGCTCGCGGTTGCGTGGTACCGCCTCTCCGGGGTGAACCTCTATCGCGGCGGCCTGTTGGTGTGCGCGGTTGCCGGCGTCGCGGTGGTCGCCGCGGCCGCCCATCCGCAACCCGGCTTGCTCGCCCGAGCGCTTTCGGTCCGGCCGTTGGTCGGTCTCGGCGTGATCAGCTACGGGCTGTATCTCTGGCACTGGCCGATCTACCTGTGGCTCAACCCGGATCGCGTCGGACTCGACGGTTGGCCGTTGTTCGCCGCGCGGATGGGCGTCACCCTGCCTGTCGCACTCGCGTCCTTCTTCCTCGTCGAACGGCCGATCCGGCACGGCGCGTTCACGCCGTCGACCCTACGATGGGTCACTCCGCTCGCCGCGGGCGCCTTGGTGGTGATCACCCTGGTCACGACCGCGGGCTACGTGGCGCCGGCTTCCACGTCGGCCGCAGGGATCACCGATCCCGCTCAGGCGGCCCGCGTCGCTCTCACACACCCCGGGGCCCGCCGCCTCATGGTCGTGGGCAACTCCGTTGGCTTCTTTCTCGCGGGCGAGGGCTTCCCGGGTCTCACGGTGAAGCCGCAGCTCGTCACGCTCAACGGCGCGGTGTGGGGCTGCGACTACCCCAGCGGTAAACGCGGTCGCGGTGAAGACTTTGGGAACGGCACGTCGATCGTTCCGTGTGACCACGAGTGGTCGACGGCAGTGAAGCAATTTCGTCCCGATGTCGTACTGATGATGTTCAACGACGCCGGCGCGCATCAGATCCTGCACAACGGTCGATGGATCACCGCGTGTGATCCGGAATATCGCGACTGGTATCGGCAGAGCCTCGAGCGTGCCGCCCGCGTGCTTGGTGCGGGTGGTGCTCACATCGTCATGACGACAGGTGCATACGCCGACGTCTTCGGCACGACCGGGGCGCTGAAGTCCGAGACGGAGTGCCGTAACGCGTTGGCGCGCGAGTTTGGGGCCGCGCACCCAGCCGTCCGGCTCGTCGATTTGGGCCGTTACGTGTGTCCGGAACGCGACCGTTGCCGCACGACCGTCCACGGCATCACGCTGCGCGAGGACGGCGCCCACTATCGCGGTCGGGCCGCCCGCTTCATCGCGCGTTGGATTTTCGACCGCATCGGCATCGAGAGGGCACGCGATCCCCGTGGGACGGGCCTACGATCTCCCACATCGCCGTGATGCCCATGGATCCGCCCACCGCGAACTCCGCCGACCCGAACCCCGCGTTGGCCGGAACGACGGTCGAGCACACTCCGCTCGGCGATCGCATGCAGTTCCTCGACGCGCTGCGCGGGATCGCGGTGATGTGCGTCGTCGTGCAGCACTCTCTGGAACAGCTCTGCCCTCCTGGGCGAAATTCTCTCTCGAGCGGTTCCGTCTCGGGGAATTCGGCGTCGTCGTGTTCTTCCTCTGCTCAGGCTTCATCATTCCGGCGTCGCTCGAGCGTCAGGGCTCGCAGATCAAGTTCTGGGTCGGGCGCGTGTTCCGCCTCTACCCGCTCTACCTCTCGGTCCTCGCCGCGGTGCTCGTCCTGCACTACGGCTTCGACAAGTACCCGCTTCCCCAGGAGTACCTCGACCACCCAATCCGAGCGACGGTGGCGAACGCGACGATGTTGCAGAGCTTCCTGAGTCAGCCGCTCGCGCTCGGACAGTCGTGGAGCCTCGCGTACGAGCTGGTCTTCTACGGTCTCGTGTCAGCAATGTTCGTGACGGGGCTGCACAAGAAGTCTCCACTGTGGGCGAGCCTCGCGTTCCTCACCGCGATGGTGATCAACACCCGTCACGTGCCCGTCGAGGCGATCAACCACTGGATCGGCAACGGCGGCAACCGCGTGCTCGCGATCGCCGTGGTGTCGCTCGCCGTCGGCATCGGGTTTACCTTGTGGTCGACGCGGATGGTCGGTCGGCAGCGGTGGCTGAGCGTCGGCATCGTCGTGGTGTCGATCCTGGTCGTGCTCAACCGACCCGAGACGATGTCGACCGCGATGTTCTTCTTCGGCACGCTGTTCTTCGGGAGCTGCTTGTTCCGGTGGGCCGAGGGGCAGCTCTCCACCAAGCGGCTGGCGACGGTCGCCGCGGTCGGAGTGATCGCCATCGTGGTCTCATGGGCGACGGCCGACGTCTACTGGGGCCTGCCCGACAACGTGACCGTGCACTCGTACAAGGCGGCAGAGATCACCACCTACCTCGCCGCGTACGCGACGTTCGGCCTCGCGTTGCGGTTCCGCTCGGTGTCGTACCCCGCAATCATGTTGTGGCTCGGCACGATCAGCTACTCGCTGTACCTGACCCACGCGATCCCGATCTACGCGATCGGCCAGGTGACCGGCCATCGCTGGATCGACGGCCCGATCTGGGTCGGCAGTGCCGTCGTGATCTCTGCCGTCACCTACTACAGCATCGAACGGCCCGCGATCGCGGCGGGCCGGCGCATGTCGAAGCGGGCCGCGACCCGATGGTCCACACCCGCCGCCTGAGCCTCTGACCAGGACTTCTTCGGTGGAGACGATGGGACTCGAACCCACGACTTCCTGCTTGCAAAATCGAACCGGGGCGTTCGCGAGTGTTCGTCCGAGTACGTGAACCCCGTCAATACGAGGTGGGTCGTTCGTGGCCGTTCGGGGGTAACGGTCCCGGTTCGCATCGTTGGCTGTCACGTTGGCTGTCAGCCGACGGCTTCCCTAGCTTCGCGAGGCTGACGGAGTTAGATATCAGCGAGCACGGTTCCACGGTCACGACGCGACTGTGGCCGACGACGGGGGGACCATGGCGCGCATCAGCCAGCGATCACTCGTGGCGTTCTCATTCACGCTGCTGGCCATCGCAGGTTGTGGGTCTACGAGTACGCCTAACCCGGTCAGCGCTACGGCCGCAACCGTCAGCACCACGACGACTGCAACAACGGCGACCAGTAGTAGCACCACCAGCACGACAACAACCACGGGTCCGCGATCGACGACAACGACTGGTGGGCGACCATGCGGCACGTACACCAACGTCGATGGCAACACCGTGTCGAGCCCGTGCGCATCGCCGAACGGCGCAACCGCGATCTGCAATGACGGCAGCTACTCGTACAGCCAGCACCGGGAGGGGACGTGCTCCCACCACGGCGGCGTCAGAATGTGGCTTTAGCGGTGGGCGGACCGAGTTCCCTCAAGCAGCCGTGGAAGCACGAACCGTTACCGCGGTGGACAGCTCTCACGCGCGCTCGCGCCAACTTGCCAGGGGGACACTGGCAAGTCGTTTTGCAGGAGTTCCTCGGCGGAGGTTTCCTTGGCATGAGCATCCGAGAGCTGGCTCACAAGCTGGACTACCGATTCCCGTGGCGAACCCGCCGGAAGTGAACGCACGACGTCGGCGGTCGCCGCGAACGAGTTCAGGGCTTCGATCAAGCTCGCGAGATCCGTCCGTGTGCCGAGAGGTGCTTGTGATCTCTCCGTCGGCATCGTGATGCTCGACAAGTCGCTGGCGAAGTGACGTGCCGCGATCGCTTCTGCTGCGAACTTCAGTCGGAGCGTCGGCAACGGGTCCGTGCCATTGAACGCGATCTGAAAAAGTGCCTTGTTGTACACGGAGAATGCCGAGTAGAAGGCATTCGATTGGACGCGAGGAACGCAGGTACCAAATGCCTTGGTACTTGGCGAGAGCGTCGTG
>JANYLF010000099.1 GCA_025357995.1 Acidimicrobiia bacterium
GTTCCGCCGCGAGCGTGCGCGTGAGATGCAGCAGCGCGGCTTTGGTCGCGTTGTACGCACCAATCGTCGTTTCCACCGAAAGGCCACCGATCGACGCGATGTTCAAGACCGCCCCACCGTGGTCTTGCATGCATGCCTGCCACGCGAGTTGGGTCCACATAAGCGGTGCGGCCCAGTTGACCGAGATGGTCTTGTCGAGCCGCGGTCGGTCGATGTCGATGGTCTTGCCCATGTAAGGATTCGTCGCGGCGTTGTTCACCAAGATGTCGATGCGGCCGAACCGTTCCATCGTTGTGGCCATGCACGCGGCCGCGTCGTCGGGTTCGCCGGCATTCGCCACGCACCACGCGCCGTGGTCGCCGAGGGTCTCCGCCGCGGCTTCGAGGGTCTCCGCCTTGCGTGAGGAGATCATCACGGATGCCCCACTCGCCGCCATCTCTTGCGCAATCGCGAGCCCGATGCCGCGGGAACTCCCGGTGATGAGCGCGACGCGACCGTCGAGTCGAACATCCATGGTGCCGTGCTCCTACAGGTAGAGGCCGGTCTGGCCGCCTTCACGCTCCGACGCAACCGCGTGGACGTCGCGCTCGCAGGATCAGGTACTCGTCGCCGCGGATCTCTACCTCGAATCCGGCATCCGGCGCGAACAGCACGCGGTCGCCGGCTTCCACGTTGCGGACCGTCGGCCCAACCTGAATGACCTCGGCCCACACCAGGCGACGATCGACGTTCGCTGTCGCGGGAATCAGGATTCCCGATCGAGACTTGCGTTCACCGGCCCCGGTGTCGGGTTGGCAGAGCAGCCGGTCCGCGGTCATACGGATCGCGTGTTTCCCGTCGAGCGGGTTGGGGACGCTGCGGATCGGAGCTGGGTCGGCCACGACGAGCCACGTTAGTGGGAGCCTGTCGTCGATCTCGGCGGGCTACGAAGATTTACAGGGGCGACTGCTACCGTCCGTGATCGTGGCGGCGCTCCCCGACGATCTCGCCTCCGCGATCCCAACGCCCGCGCGTGTGGATCGGCGGACCCTCTCCGTGCTTCGTGCGTACTTCATGCTCACGAAACCGCGCGTGATCGAACTGTTGTTGGTGACGACGGTCCCCGCGATGGTCATTGCCGCCGGCAAGCTCCCTGGAATCGGTCTGATCGGCGCGGTGCTCCTCGGCGGCGCGCTTTCGGCCGGTGGCGCGAACACGATCAACTGCTGGATCGAGCGTGACCGCGATCAGGTGATGAAGCGCACTCACTCTCGGCCGCTTCCCCAAGGCGATGTGTCGCCCCGAGCTGCGCTCATCTTCGGCCTTGCGCTCGAGGCGATTGCCTTCGTGTGGTTGGCGATCACGGTGAACCTGCTGTCCGCCGCGCTTTCGGTAACCGCGATGTTGTTCTACGTGTTCGTGTACACGATCTGGTTGAAGCCGCGGAGCCCGCAGAACATCGTGATCGGTGGTGCGGCCGGCGCAGTGCCCGCGCTCGTGGGCTGGGCTTCGGTGACCGGGTCGCTCGCCGTGCCCGCGTGGATCATGTTCGCGATCGTCTTCTGTTGGACTCCCCCGCACTTCTGGGCGCTCTCGGTCCGCTACCGCGACGATTACGCGAAAGCCGGCATCCCGATGCTGCCCGTCGTCGTCGGCATCGCGGCGGCGTCGCGCCAGATCCTCGTCTACGCGATCGTGACCGTCGTTGTTTCGTTGGCGCTGGTGCCCGCGTCAGGCGTTGGATGGATCTACGGCATCACGGCGCTCTTCAGCGGTGGAATGTTCGTGGCCGGCGCCGCGAGTCTCGTGGCCGATCCCACGCCGGAACGGGCGATGAAGCTCTTCCACTACTCGAACACGTATCTCGCATTGTTGTTCGTGGCGATCGCCGTCGACGTGCTCGTTCGTGCCGGCTAAACGCCGACGCGGCGGAGTTCTCCTCGGCGGGCTCGCCCTCGCAGTCGTGATCGCCCTCGGAGTCGGTGCTGCGCTCCGCTCGGGCCCCGCCGACACCACCATCGACCCGGGTCCGGCGAAGACTCGTATCGCCGGCCTGGCCAACCCCGGATCCCGCGCCCCCGCGTTCGATCTCCCGAAGCTGTTCGGCACCGGTCGAGTGTCCCTCGCTGCGCTCCGAGGTCGTCCGGTGATCGTGAATTTCTGGGCGTCGTATTGCGGCGCGTGTCGGTCCGAGTTCCCGGTGCTCGCCGACCTCGCGGCACACCATCGTGGCGACGACCTCGCGGTTGTCGGCATCACGTTCCGCGACATTTCGTCCGACTCCCGAGACTTCGCCCGGACGAATCACGCCACCTGGACCCTCGCCGACGACGAGAACTCGGACACCGTGGGTCGCCAATACGGCGTGCGGTCGATCCCACAGACGTTCTTCATCGATCGCGACGGCGTGATCCGTGCGCGCTCGTTCGGGCTGCCCTCCCGCGCTGCCCTCGACGCCGCCATCAAGCGCATCGCCGCACGCTCGTAGACGGGGCGGTTCCGGAGGGGTGTTCTACGCCTCTTCCCATTTGAACCAACGGGCCGCGGCGAGGGGCGCGGCCACGGTCCACACGAGGAGCACGGCGAACGCGCCCGCGGGGAACGCGGTGCTGTCGAGGACCGCGCGGAGACATTCGGCCAACGCCGCGGCGGGCAGGAGTCGGGCGATCGACGCCAACGCGGTCGGGAGCTTCGCCAACGGGTAGGCCATTCCGCCGAGGAACATCAAGACGAGGAACAGCGCGTTCGCCAGGGCAAGATTCGCCTCGGCCCGCAACGTGCCCGCCATGAACATCCCGATTCCCGCGAACGCGATCGTGCCGAGCAGCAACAGCCCGATCGCCACACCGACGCGTGCCGCGTCGGTGTGCCAGCCGAGGGAGAGCCCCATACCGACGATCGCGCCGACCTGGAGCACTTCGAGTGCGAGCACATTGAGCGTCTTGGCCGCGAGGAGACCACCGCGCGACAACGGCGTGGATCCCAAACGCTTGAGTACGCCGTACCGTCGTTCGAAACCCGTCGCGATGCCGAGGCTCACCATTGCGCTCGCCATTACCGCGAGTGCGAGCACGCCCGGAACGAGGAAGTCGATCGGATCGCCCTTGACCGCCGTCAACGGATTCACCTGGCCGAAGAACACCAAGATGCCGACGGGAATCGCGAGGGTGACCATCAAGCTCTCGCCACGCCGCAACGTCATCGCGAGCTCGAGTCTTGTTTGCGCGGCGACCGCCCTCGTGTTCATCGAGCGCTCCGACGACCGCGCCGAATCGCGGTCGTCTCCCCAGCGTCTGGCTCTTCGGTCAGACGCAGGAACACCTCTTCGAGGCTCGCCTGACCGGTTTGCAATTCGGTGAGCTGCGCGCGGTGATCGCGTAGCCATGCGGTGAGCGACGCGATCACGTCCGGAGTTGGCTCGCCGCCGACCACGAACTTGCCGCCGACCGTCTCGATCGTGCGCCCGAGGTCGGCGGCCAGTGCCGCCGCATCGACGGGCGCCGCTGTGGTGAACCGCAACGTCGGTTCGGTCACACTCCCTGTGACCTCGGAGGGAGTGCCGCCGGCAACGACGGTGCCGCGGTCGAGGATCGCGATGCGGTCACAGAGCTGCTCGGCTTCGTCCATGTAATGCGTGGTGAGCAGCACCGTGGTGCCGTGCTCGCGCAGGTCACGGACGAGCTGCCAGGTGTCCGCCCGCGCGCGCGGGTCCATACCCGCGGTCGGTTCGTCGAGAAATACCAACTCGGGACGGCCGATCAGGGCGAGCGCGAGTGACAGGCGCTGCG
>JANYLF010000109.1 GCA_025357995.1 Acidimicrobiia bacterium
CCGAACTCGATGGTGTCCGGCGGACGCCTCATCGAGGACCTCTGGGAAGGCGACCCGCCTCCCGGGGCGGTGCAGACGATCCAGAGCCACGTCTCCAATCTGCGCCGGGCGCTCGGCAAGGAGCGGATCGAGACGCAATCCAAGTCCGGCTACCGCCTCGTCGTCGCGGCCGACGACGAGATCGATGCCGTCGCCTTCGCACGCGAGGTCGATCGGGGCCGCGCCATCGTTGGGTCACAGCCCGAGACCGCGGCGCATATTCTCGAATCGGCGCTGACACGCTGGCGCGGCGAAGCATTCGCCGACGCCGGACCGGTCGAGTGGGCACTTGCGCCGAGGGAGCGTCTGGAGCAGATCCGGCTGGCCGCGGGGGAGGACCTGCTCAAAGCGTGGCTGGAACTCGGCGATGACGATCGCGTCGTGGCCGAAGCCGAGCACCTGATTGCTGCTCATCCACTGCACGAGGGTCTTTGGTGTCACTTGATGCTGGCGCTCTACCGATCGGGGCGCCAGGCCGACTCACTCCGAGCGTTCGCTCGCCTTCGAGACCGGCTGGGTGACGAGCTCGGTATCAGCCCGGGGCCCGAAGCCGTCGAACTCGAGCGGGCGATCCTCGATCAGCGCCCCGATCTGCTGGCGTCGCCGACGCAATCTCCGGCCCCGAACGTGGTGTTGCCGACCGGCGTCTCGACCTTTCTCCTCACCGACATCGTCGGCTCGACGCGGATTTGGGAGCGAGAGCCCGAGGCCATGGGTACCGCGCTCGCCGAGCACGACCGGACAATCCGCGACGCAGTAGTGACCCACCACGGCGTGTTCCTCAAGGCGCGCGGCGAGGGCGACTCCACGTTCAGCGTGTTCACGCGGGCGAGCGATGCGGCCCATGCACTCGTCGCGGCCGGCCGGGCCCTGCGCTCCTGTCCGTGGCCCACGAGCGAGCCGCTCTCGGTACGCATGGTGCTCCACACCGGTGAGGCGCTCGAGCGTGACGGCGACTACTACGGACGGACGGTGAATCGTGCGGCTCGACTGCGCAGCATCGCCGAAGGCGATCGTCCACTCGCGAGTGCGACGACCGCGCAGCTCCTCGCCGACGGCCTTCCGGCCGGCGTGCATCTCGTCGAACTGGGGTTGCGCGAGCTCAGAGACCTCGATCGCCCTGAGCTCGTGTACCTGGTCGTCGACACCGAACTCCCCGCGGTCGACGCTCGCTCCGACCCGACCCCGTTCGAGCCGGCGTTCGCGCTTCCCGCACCGCCGCGGTTGCGCACGGCGGGCGTGTTCGTCGGGCGCGAGCAGCCCTTGGCACGATTGCGCGAACTCGCGGTCCGCGCGCAACGCGGCGAGCGTCAACTCGCGTTGATCGGTGGTGAGCCGGGGGTCGGGAAGACGTCGTTGGCCGCGAAAGTCGCGCGCGAGTTGCACGACGACGGTTGGTTGGTGTTGTACGGACGATGCGACGGCGGGCTCAGCGTTCCGTACCAACCGTTCGTCGAAGCCTTGGACTTCGTGGTCCGCGAGGCCCCGGCGGAGTTGGTCGGAATCGCGGGCACCTCAGAGCTCGCGCAGGCCGAGCCGCTCCTGCCGTCGGTGCGCGACCGAGTACCCGGGCTTCCGACGCGCGCCCACACCGACGCCGAGACCGATCGGTTCTTCGTCATGAGCGCGGCCATGCGGCTACTCATCCTGCTCGGCGAGGCGCGACCGGTCGCGTTGGTGCTCGACGACCTGCATTGGGCGGACGACGCCACCCTGGCGATGTTGCGCGAGCTCGCGAGCATGGAACCCATGCGCGTGCTCGCGATCGCGACGTACCGCGATTCCGAGTCAGGTCCGGATTCCGCGCTGAGCTACTCGCTCGCCCAGCTGCGCCGCCATCCGGACATCGAGCGGCTCACGCTTGGCGGGCTGGACGAATCCGAGCTCGCCGATCTGGTCGCGGCCGCGGCCGGCCACGCGCTCACGCACGACGACTCGACGAAGAAACTGATCGAGGGTCTGCGCGCGGAGACCAACGGCAATCCCTTCTTCGCGCTCGAGATTCTCCGGTACCTCGCCAACACGGGCGATCTGCTTCAGAACGCGGCCGGTCGGTGGGAAGCGCGCGTCGGCCTCGATTTCGCGCGGCTCCCGGACAGCATCCGCGAGGTCGTGACCGCGCGCGTCAATCGGGCAGGCCCGCAGGTGACCGCGGTCCTGACCGCAGCCGCGATCATCGGCGTCGAGTTCGACTTGCCGACGCTCACGCTCGTTCACGGCGAAGACGAAGACGCGTTGCTCGACGCGCTCGAGGTCGCGGAGGACGCGGGGCTCGTCGCGTTTATCGGGAACGATCGGTTCACGTTCTCGCATGCGCTGATCGCCAACTCGCTCGCGCAGGATCTCAACGAGATGCGCCGCGCCAAAGCCCACCGACAGGTTGCCGTCGCCTACGAAGCGCTCGGTCGGTCGGAAACCCACGCGGGTGAACTTGCGGGTCACTGGCTGGCCGCCAATGGCGAAGATGCGCGAGCGAAGGCGCGGCACGCGGCCACAGTGGCCGGCGATCAGGCGCTTGGTGGCCTCGCTCCTGACGACGCGCTGCGGTGGTATCGCACCGCTCTCGATCTTGTGGGTACGGATCAACCCGCGTTGCGAGTGCATCTGCTGGTGAGCATCGGCGATGCGCTGCGACAGGTTGGTGATGCGTCGCATCGAGAGGTTCTGCTCGAAGCCGGACGGGATGCACGCGCGCTCGGTCTGCACGCAGAGATCGTTCGCGCCGCCCTCGCGAACTACCGCGGGTGGGCGAGCCATGCCGGCGCGATCGACCATGAACGCGTCGAACTCCTCGAAGCCGCGCTCGATGTCACGGGCACCGATCGCGGTGCGACTCGGGCTGAGCTGCTGTCGGTGTTGGCAGCCGAACTCGCGTTCACCGACGATTTCGAGCGCCGGCTCGACCTGTCGAACGAGGCGCTCACGATCGTGCGCGACCTCGACGATGAGCGTGCCCTGAGCCGCGTGTTGTCGTCGCGCTTCAATACGCTGCGGGTCCCGGCGACGGCCGGCGAGCGAGACGCGTCCACTATCGAGAACCTCAAGCTCACGGACTCCGCGGGAGATGCCGTGGCCCGGTGGTTCGCGGTGAGCGATCGGTTGACGGTCGCGATCGAGGTCGGGGCGATGGACGACGTCGACCGGTACCTCGCCGAGGAGGTCGAGCTCGCCGACGAGCTGGGCCAGGGGTATCAACAGTGGATCGCGCTGGTGCACCAATCGTGGCGGGCGCTTGTTGCCGGCCGTCTCGTGGAATCCGAGGCCTTCTGCGCACGGGCACTGGATGTCGGGCTTGAGACCGGCCAGCCGGATGCGTTCGTGTTCTATGCGTCGCAATTGTTCCTGCTCCGCGATCAGGAAGGACGGCTGGACGAGCTGATCCCCGCGATGGAACAGAGCATGGCGGAGAACCCCGACATCGCCGGATTCCGCGCCGCGTTGATGAAGAGCTACAGCGAAACGGGGCGCATCGTCGAGGCGCAGCGGATGCTCGCGGACGAGGCGGCGACGAACTTTGCGTCGGTACCGCGCGACGTGGTGTGGGGAATCTCGCTGTGCATCTTTGGTGAAGTCGCCGCGACGCTCGGCGCTGCGCCGGAAGCAGCGTTGATCCTCGAACACCTCCGGCCGTTCACGCAGCTCATCGCGGTCGATGGTGCGCACGTGTACCAGCCAATCGCGCTGACCGCCGGCCGCCTCGCCACGACCTTGGGCCTCGCCGATGCCGCGGACTGGCTGGATGCGGCCGAGGAGATCGGCCGGCGGGCGGACGCGCCGCTGTGGGTGGCGCGGGCGCTGGTCGCGCAGAGCGAGCTGTACCACGACCCGAGCCGCGCGGAGGAAGCGCTGGCTATCGTCGACCGGCTCGGGCGGACGGCCGTCGGCGATTGGGCACGCACCATCCTCGACCCTGTGGAGTGAGTGGAGACGCGGATCAGCCCATGGCAACGAGCCGGTTCACGTCTTCGACCCGCAGTACTCCCACGAGTACGTCGTCCCGTCGCACCGGGAGTTGATGCTGGATCGCCTGCGCTAACCGTGTGATGAGTTCGTCGCTCAACGGATCATCCGGGGCGACGGGCTCGGCGTCTTCCCATCGGCCGGGCGCGATGCGGTCGACGTCGCCGCGCATCGCGTCGGCCACGGTGTGGCCGCGGAGTCGC
>JANYLF010000122.1 GCA_025357995.1 Acidimicrobiia bacterium
CGGACTCGACGACGAAGCGGTCGCGTCGCTCACGGTCGACGCGCTCGACTGGTCGGAGATCTCGCGGCTGAACGACTACGCGCTCCGTGTGCAGTTGCGCGCGGCCGTGTGGCGCAAACTCCTCAACCCCCAGCTCCAATCCGGCGAGAGCCCGTCGTTGGCGGTGGGCTTCGTGGATCTCGTGGGTTACACCGCGATCAGTCAGGAGCTCGACGGTCGGGAGCTCGCGGCGTTGGTGTCCCGATTCGAGTCCGTGACGTATGACACGGTCGCGTCGCTCGGCGCCCGTCTCGTCAAGACCATCGGCGACGAAGTGATGTTCGTCACCGAAGACCCGGAGGTCGGCCTCCGAGTCGCGCTGGCCTTGACTGCGCGTACGGGTACCGACGACGTGCTGCCTCGGGCGCGCGCCGGCCTG
The DNA here is from genome assembly GCA_025357995.1 of Acidimicrobiia bacterium. Taxonomy (GTDB): domain Bacteria; phylum Actinomycetota; class Acidimicrobiia; order IMCC26256; family JAENVU01; genus JAENVU01. The sequence continues at coordinate 419 of JANYLF010000122.1, forward strand.
GCGTTCGGGCCCGCGCTGGCGCGAGAAGGCGACTATTACGGGTCCGTTGTGAATCTGGCCCACCGGCTGGTGGAGCTCGGGCGACCGTCGTCGGTGATCGTCGCGGCGGAGCTCGCGGGGGCGCTGAGCGATCACTCCGATTTCGCGTTTGCGCGGCTCCGGAGCCGACGCATTCGGGGCATCGGCAAGGTCGAGATCTACGCGGCATCGGCGGTGCCCGCTACGTCGGGAGCCGACTCGATGTCGGAGTCGAGCGATTAGTTTGGCGTGATGAGCGACGACCCACATGGCACGCGGTTGCCGCCAGCCGGGCGGAGCGGGGCCCGACCGGCCCGGCCCGCAGGGCCACGAGGGGATGAGATGCCCGACGCTCCACTCTGTCTACTCTCGGTCCATGCTCATCCCGACGACGAAGCGTCGAAAGGCGCGGGGACGGTCGCCAAGTACGCGGCCGAAGGCATTCGGGGAGTGCTCGTGTGCTGTACGGGAGGCGAGGAGGGCGAGATCCTCAACCCGGCGGTGGACACGCCCGAGGTGCGGGACAACTTGTTCGAAGTGCGGATGGCCGAACTGCGCGCCAGCGTCGACGCGATCGGCTACGACAAGCTCGAACTCCTCGGATACCGCGACTCGGGGATGAAGGACTCTGACGCGAATGCACACACGGAGAACTTCGCGAACGCACCGTTGGACGAAGCCGTCGAACGACTCGTGCGGATCATTCGCGCCGAGCGACCGCAGGTGATCATCACGTACGGCGATGACCGCGAGTTCTATCCGCACCCCGATCACCTGCGCGTGCACGACATCTCCGGTCCCGCGTTCGAGGCGGCCGGTGATCCCGATCGATTTCCGGACGCCGGTGAACCATGGCAACCGTCGAAGCTGTACTACACGGGGTGGTCGGGCCGCCGCGTGCGGGCATTGCACGAGGCGTACCTCGCGCGCGGCGAGGAGAGTCCGTACGCGCAGTGGTTCGAGCGCGGATTCTCCGAAGCCGGCGACGATCGGTTCACAACGTTCATCGACGTCGGCGACTATCTGCATCACCGCCGCGCCGCGCTCCTGGCCCACCGTACCCAAGTCGATCCCGAAGGGTTCTGGATGCGCTTGCCCGATTCCGTCGTTCGCGACGTGTTTCCGTGGGAGGAGTTCACGTTGGCGCGCAGCCTCGTGGAGACCGGCGTTCCGGAGGGCGATGTGGAGGATGACCTGTTCGCCGGGCTCCGCTCCGGCGCCGCGTCGGCATCATCGCTTGGTGCCTCGGCGTAGCTCGGCGCGTCGGCGTAGGGTCGAACCAACGGAGGGGAGATCCGATGGCGAAGTACCTGAGTCAGGAATGGATCGATGAGGCGCGGGGGCTGGCGCAGACCCAGCCCGAACGCCCGGGCGCGTCGGCCCGGATGCAGTACGTGGTGACCGGCGGTCCCGACGGCGACATCAAGTACTGGTGGCAGCTCGAGGACGGCAAGCTCGAAACGAGCGCGCTGGGTGTACTGGATGACGCCGACTTCACGATGACGTTGTCGTATACCGACTCCGCCAAGATCCAGAAGGGCGAGCTGGACGCGAACGCCGCGTTCATGCAGGGTCGGATGAAGGTCACCGGCAACATGGGCAAGCTCATGCAGCTCATGCCGTTGACGAACTCGCCGGAATACAAGGAACTGCAGGTGGCGATCCAAGGCATCACCGAGTTTTGATACGTACGACGAAGTGACCCGTTATTTCCGTTGGAGTTCGCGGAGTTCTCGGTAGCCGATGCGGACGATGCCGGCGCGGTCGAGCAAGTTCGCGAACGCGGCGTCGTGGCACAGCGTGGCGTGGTCTTCGACCCGCTTGGCCCAGTCGGGATGGGAGGATCGCAGCTCGTCGGTGTCGACCGCCGGATGGAGGTACACCTCGGTCACTCCGGGCCGGAGGTCGTAGAGGATCCGCTCGATCGTGCGACGCGCGCCCATCGGAGAGGTGATGAAGTGGTCGGGGAACACAACGCCTTCCTCGGCGGCGAGTCGTCGGAACGGAAAGCCGACGCGACCCTCGGCCCGCGACCCGGCAAGCCGGAGCGGCAGTGCGAAGTCGACGGCCATCTCCAGATACACGTCGAAGAACTCGGGTCGCAGTTGGAGTGTGCCCATGTGGCTGTCGAGGTGACTCACGTCGAAGCCCCAGAAGATCGCCCGCTCGATCTGCGCACGGCACTCCTTGCGCACTTCATCGACGTCGGCGTGGTCCCAGACGTCTTCGATCGTGCGGGGGAAGCCACCGTCACCGTCGAGCAGGCTGGGTGAGTGTGTGATCGGACCCCATCGGTAGTTGTCCCATTCGGAGTTCAGCGTGAGGTGCACGCCGACGTCTTCCCCGCGGTACATGGCGGCCGCGTCGCGCGACCACGGACACGGCACCATCAACGTGGCGCTGGTGCCGAGGCCGGAACGGATCGACTCGTACACGGCCACGTTGGCGGCGCGTGACGATCCGAGGTCGTCACAGTTGATGATGAGCAACTTGGCGTCGGAAGGATGTCCGAGCTGCTCCGCCAGTGACGTCACCGGTTCGGTCCTAGACCCGTTCGATCAATGTGCCAGTTCCGAGCCCGCCGCCGCAGCACATGGTGATGAGGCCGAAGGTGGCGTCGGTGCGTTCGAGCTCGTGCAGCGCGGTCGTCACCAGCCGCGCGCCGGTCGCGCCGACCGGGTGACCGATCGCGATCGCACCGCCATTGGGGTTCACCTTGGTCATGTCCGCCTTGAGCTCACGCTCCCACGCGAGCACGACCGACGCGAACGCCTCGTTGATTTCGACAGTGTCGATGTCGTCCATCGTGAGGCCGGTGCGTTCCAATATCTTGCGGGTGGCGTCGATGGGCCCCGTGAGCATGAGGACCGGGTCCACGCCGACGAGGCATTGATCGACGACGCGGGCACGCGGGGTGAGCCCGAGCTCCTTCGCCCGAACCGCGGTCATGAGCAACACCGCAGCGGCGCCGTCGCTGATCTGGCTCGACGATCCCGCGGTGTGCACACCGTTTTCACGCCCGACGGCCTTGAGGTTGGCCAACGCTTCGAGTGACGTCTCGCGCAGGCCTTCGTCGCGCGCGACTGTGTGGGTGGTGCCCGACGGTTTGCCGTCCTCGCCGAGGTCCGGCGCGTCGAACGGCACGACCTCTCGCTCGAATCGCCCTTCGGCCCACGCGCGCGCGGCGCGTTGCTGCGATTGCAGACCGAACGCGTCGCAATCCGCCCGGGTGATACCCCACTTGCCGGCGATGCGCTCCGCGCCTTCGAACTGCGATGTCGCCTCGTACTTCTCGAAGTACGACTTGGCGAGCGGCCGAGCGAGTTCCTTGCTGATCGTCGCGCCGAGCGGGATCTTGCTCATCATCTCGATCCCGCAGCTCAACGCGCTGTCGACGACGCCACCCTTCACGAGCGCGACCGCGAGGTTCGTCGCTTGTTGAGAAGAACCGCACTGCGCGTCGACGGTCGTCGCGGCCACTTCCATGGGGAGCCCAGCGGAGAGCCACGCGGTGCGCGCGATGTTGAAGGTCTGCGGTCCGACCTGGCCGACGCAGCCGCCCAGCACTTGTCCGACGAGCGTTGGATCCATGCCGATACGCTCGAGCGCGGCTACCTGGACCGAGCCGAGCAGATCGGCGGGGTGAGCGGTCGAGAGCCCGCCGTTGCGCTTGCCGAGCGGCGAGCGGACGGCTTCGACGATCACAACGTCAGCGTCAGCGAGAGCAGCCATGAGATCCTCCGAGAGGGGGTAGGTGCTCGGGATCGTATCGTCGGGTCGAATGGCCCTGGATTGGACGCGCCGCGGCGGCTTGAATCACACCGTATGAAGACGCGACTGACCGCGGTGATGGTGTCGATGCTCGTGGCCACGGCGGCGTGCTCGAGTTCGAGTCCTCGACGGGCCGCGCATCGAAACACGCCGACCAGCTCGAAGAGCACGACGACGACGGCTGCGCCACCTTCCGTCACGACGAGCGCCACGATCGCTCCGGTCACCAGCTCGACCATCGTTCCCTGCCCTGCGCTCGGCACCAGCGGGCGGACGGACGGACCGTTGAGTCCCGCGGGGTTGGTGTTGCTCACAGACGTGAGGATTGCATCGGTCACGTGTGCGGACTCCGTCACGTTCACATTCCGCGCGACCGCACCCGCGGGTACGCCGCCGTACATCGTCGAGCCCGCGAGCCCGCCGTTCGCACAGGGCGGTTCGGGTGCACCGATCAGCGTGCGCGGCAGTCGGTTCCTGCGCGTGCGGTTCCAACCGGCGTACACCGCCGATCTCAACGTGGCCACGGCACCCGCGACGTACACCGGTCCGCATCGTTTTGATCCGACCACCGCGCGGACCGTCCGCAGCGTCGTGCTGTACGACGCGTCCGAAGGTGTGGTCGGTTGGATCATCGGCCTCGACGGAAGCGGTCGCTACACCGTCACGACGACCGCCTCACCGCCGAGTCTGACCGTGCGAGTCAGCCGCTAACCCAGCCGTTCTCGCACACATTCTGCATGTCCTGGCGTGCTGAACGCGCTCGGAATGGGACTACTGCGCGTCGAGAACGACCTTGCCGAAGGTGGTGTCGGACTCGACGAGGGCGTACGCATCGGCGGCATCGCCGAGCGGAAACACGCGATCGACGATCGGTCGCACCGTGCCACTTGCGAGCATGGGTACGACTTCGTCGACGAACGCGGCGGTGGCCGCGGCTTTGTCCGCGATCGACCGCGGGCGCAGCACGGTGCCGTGCATCTCAGCTCGCTTCTGCATGAGTCCGAGCAACGGCACGGCGGGCATCCCTCCGGCGAGGGTCCCGACGATGATGATGCGTCCACCGGGCGCGATCGCCGCGACCTCCGCGGTCACGTAGGCGCCACCTACGAGATCCACGACCACGTCGGGCGCGCCGCCGTGTTCGACGATCGCCTGCGAGAATGCCAGTGGTTCGAGTTCGCGAGGCGCGAGGATCCCGTGGTCCATTCCGATGGCGCGCGCGTCGTCGAGCTTCGATTCGGTGCGCGCGGTACCCGTCACGGTGCACCTGAATGCCTTCGCGAGTTGTACCACCGCGGTACCCACACCGGATCCGACGGCGTGCACGAGCACGTGCTGGCCGGGCGCGAGGCGGCCGCGTGTACGCATGGCGTCGTGTGCGGTCACGAACACCTCGGGGACTCCACCGGCGACGACGAGGTCGAGGTTTTCCGGCACGGTCGCGCAGTGCGACGCGGGAACGATCACCTGCTGGGCCTGCGCACCACCGCCGGTCACGCCGAACACGCGATCACCGATGGCCGGACTGACGACGTCCGGTCCGACGGCATCGACCACGCCCGCAAACTCGAGTCCGGGGATATCGGGCGGAATCCCGGGGGGTGCCGGATAGAAGCCGAGGCGTTGCATGAGGTCGGCGCGGTTGATGCCGGCGCCGTGCACGCGCACCCGTACCTCACCGATGTCCGGTTCGGGGGCGGGAAGATCTTCGACTCGGAGAGTCCCGTCGCCGGGAGCGATAACACCGCGCATCCGGCCGACGGTAGTCCGGTCCCTCCCGGCGCTGTAGCTTGCGCGCCGTGGCCGACCTGACCATCGTGGACGACGACGGCGTGGCCGTCGAGTTAGACGCGGTGGAAGCCGCGGGGTTCATGGCCCTCACCGATGACCTGGATGCCGCGACAACTTCCGCGTGCCCGGAATGTCGGAGCCGGGTGGTGTCGGTCGTCGCGTTGGCGGATGTGCTCGACGGTGCGCCGCCGCATCCCCGTACCGGTGAGATCCTGGAGTTGGCCGACGACGCGCCCACACTCCATCTCTACGTGATTGATCGAGTCGCGCGTTGTCTCCATCCGGGTTGGCGCGACCCGGGTCACGAGGAGTGGGTCGATGCCGTCGATCCACCGAGTTCACCGCGTCGCCGTCCTTGACGGGGCCCGAGCGGCCTGTGAGCGGAGCGAACGTGAGCGGAGGATCAGCCGAGCGTGGCCAACTCCGCGAACGCGTCGCGGAGGCACTCGACGAACAGGTCGGGATCGATCACTGCCGCCGGATCCGAGTGGATGCCGAGATGCAGCTCACCGCAATACGACATCATCGTCACGTTGACCGGAACGCCGGCGCGCGGTCCCATCGGGTAGCTCGCAACGATGCGACCACCACCGAGATACAGATCGACGGGACTCCCGCGTAGGTTCGAAGTCGCGAAGTCGATGGTACGGGTCTGCGCGCGGAACAGGCTCACGAGCGCCGCGGTCGGGACCCCCGCGGTGATGGCGGCAAGCAGATCGGCCGCGTCGAGCGCCGGCTCGGAGCGCACGTTGTGTACCGCCTCGTGGACGTCCGCGAGGTGCTCTGCCGGTTCGGCGCTGGAGATGGGGACGAGGATCCGGCTGGGCGCGAACCGATTGGCGGTGAAGTCGCCGCGGTCACGCGTGCTCACTGGCATCGCCATCCGCAGCATGTCGACGGTCTCGCCGAACTCCTGATGGAAGC
>JANYLF010000141.1 GCA_025357995.1 Acidimicrobiia bacterium
AGCGCGGAGACTTCCTCGTCCGCAACGTGATGGGCGCCCGTGAGGACGACGGTGCGCTCGCGATTGGCGCACGAGTCGAGGTCGGTCAGACGTTGCAGTTCCAGGTGCGTGACGCGGCGGCCGCCGACGCGGATCTGCGCCAGATCCTCGCGGGTCACGATGCGGCGAGTGCGCTGTTGTTCACGTGCACCGGGCGCGGCACGCACCTCTTCGGCGCCCCGAATCACGACGCCGAAGTCGTGCGCGAACTTCTCGGACCGGTCCCACTCGCCGGCGCCTTTTGCGCGGGCGAACTCGGCCCCGTCGGCCGCGCTAACCACGTCCACGGCTTCACCGCCAGCCTCGCGCTCTTTAGGGAATGAGGACGACGCGGCCGACGGCTTGGCGGGACTCGATGTAGGCGTGCGCGGCCGCGGCATCGGAAAGTGGGAACGTGCGGTCGACCACCACCTTGAGTCGGCCCGCGGCGACGTCGGCAACGAGGTCGCCGACGAGCTTCTGGGCCCGGTCAGTGCCGATCTCCGCACCGAAGAAGACGCCGGTCAACGAACGGTTGCCGGGCGCGAGGTTCGAGATGTCGAGCAATTGCGGATCGCGACCCGCCGAGCCGACGGAGATCGCCCGACCACGTGGCGCGAGGCACGCAATGCTGCCGTCGAGAATCTTGCCACCGACGGAATCGACGACCACGTTCACGCCCCAGCCGCCGGACTTGACCTTCACCTCGTCGACCCAGCCATCGTGGGTGTAATCGATGCCGTGGTCCATCCCGAGTTCACGGAGCCGCTCCAGCCGTTCCGGGCTCGAGGCCGTCGCGAGCACGGTCGCCCCGGCTCGTTTCGCAAGCTGAATCGCGGCAGTGCCCACGCCACCGGCGCCCGCCTGGATCAACACCGACTCGCCGGCTTGTAACTTCCCGAACTCGAACAAGCAGTCCGACGCCGTCCCGAACGCGACGGGCACGCACGCGCACGCCACGATGTCGGCACTCTCGGGGATCGGCCAGGTGAGCAACGACAACGCGACGAAGCGTTCCGCGTGCGATCCGTAGAACGAGTTGGCGACCACGCGTTGGCCCACGTGTCGGTCGGTCACGCCTTCGCCGACCTCGATGATCGTGCCCGCGCATTGGTAGCCCACGATGTGGGGCACCGCGGGCATCTCGCCGCCAAGGCGGTTGAGCGTGTCGCCACCTTCGATGCTGATGGCCTCCACTTGGATCACGACCGCGCCGGGGAAGCACTCGGGGTCGGCCACCTCCTCGTACTTCAGAACGTCGGGTGATCCGGTCTCGTAGTAGACGGCCGCGCGCATCGTGCAACTCCTCGGTTCGGGGTCCGCAAGGTACCCGGTAGGCCGAGGTGTGTCCCCTAGGCTCGTTCGCGTTTGCACTCTTGGCGGAGGAGATCAGCTCGAATGACGGACCTCGAACTGCGCGGGATCAATGTGATCCGTGCGCTCTCGCTCGACGCGGTCGAGAAGGCGAAATCGGGTCATCAAGGCACGGCGATGGCACTCGCGCCGCTCGCCCACGTGCTGTTCACCCGCATCATGAACTACGACGCCGCCGCGCCAGATTGGCCCGATCGTGATCGCTTCGTGCTCTCGGCGGGACACGCGTCGATCCTGCTGTATTCGATGTTGCACCTCACCGGATTCGGGCTCTCGCTCGACGATCTCCGCGAGTTCCGCCAGTGGGGATCGGCCACGCCGGGCCACCCCGAGTACGGCCACACCGCGGGCGTAGAAGTCACCACCGGTCCGCTCGGTCAGGGCATTGCGAACAGCGTGGGCATCGCGCTCGCGGAGGCCAATCTACGGTCTCGGTTCAGCTCCGAGCTCACCGATCACCACACGTTTGTGATAGCGGGTGATGGCTGCCTCTCCGAAGGTGTGAGCCACGAGGCCGCGTCGCTCGCGGGTCATCTCGGACTCGGGCGATTGATCGCGATCTACGACGACAACCACGTGACCATTGACGGTCCCACCGAGCTCGCGCTCACCGATCACGCGCCCGATCGATTCCGCGGCTACGGCTGGCAGGTCATCGAGCTGGGTGAGGTCGCCAACGATCTCGACGCCATCGAGGCTGGCCTCCGGACTGCGATGGCCGAGCCCGACCGTCCGAGTCTCGTGGTGTTGCGCTCGCACATCGGGTACCCGTCGCCGAAGTTCACCGACTCCCCCAAGGCCCACGGCAATCCGTTCGACGAGGCCGAGATTCGCGTCGTCAAGGAGTTGTGCGGACTGCCACCGGACGAACACTTTTACGTTCCAGACGACGTGCTCGCGATGTATCGCGCAGCCGGTCGGCGGGGCGAGGCGCGGCGAACCGCATGGACGGCGCGCCATGCCGTCGCGACCACGCCGGAATACGACGCGTGCATCTCCCGAACCGGGCTCGAGGGTTGGGAGGCCAAGCTGCCGTCCTGGGCTCCCGGTGATGGGGTCGCGACACGCGTCGCGTGCAAGGAGGCGCTCGACGCGATCATCGACATCGTCCCCGGGCTGGTGGGTGGTGGCGCGGATCTCACCGGCAACACCGGGACCGCCATCCCCGACGCGGCGGTGATCGAGCCCGGTACCCTCGGCGGCCGCCAGGTGCACTTCGGCGTGCGCGAGCACGGCATGGGTGCGGTGATGAACGGCATGTCGGTGAGTGGGTTACTGCCGTTGGGTGGCACGTTCTTCGTGTTCTCCGATTACATGCGCGGCGCGGTGCGCGTCGCGGCGCTGTCGGGTTACAAAGTCGCTTTCGTGTGGTCGCACGACTCCGTCGGCGTGGGCGAAGACGGCCCGACGCACCAACCCATCGAACACCTCGCGGCGTTGCGCGCGATGCCAGGGCTCGCGGTGATCCGGCCCGCGGATGCCAACGAGACCGCGGCGGCATGGAGATCGCATATCAATGGGAACGGCCCGACCGCGATGGTGTTGTCCCGCCAGCAGTTGCCGGTACTGGAAGGCACGGCCGAGCGCGCGGTCGATGGCGTAGCGACGGGCGCGTACGTCCTCTCGTCCGACCCCGATCCCGGCCTCGTCTTGATCGGCACGGGCTCGGAGGTGTGGTTGTGTGTCGACGCCGCCGAGCGGCTGCGCGCCGCGGGCGTCTCGGTGCGGGTGGTGTCGATGCCGTGCTGGGAACACTTCGCGCAGCGCTCGCTCGATGAGCAAGCCGACGTGTTGCTCCCCGGCACGCCCACCCTCGCAGTGGAAGCCGGCGTGAGTTTCGGATGGGAACGCTACGCCGATGATGTGATCGGCATCGACCGGTTCGGTGCCTCGGCCCCCGGCGATGTGGCCCTCCGCGAGTTCGGATTCACCGTCGACAACGTGGTGGCGCGTGCGGACGCCCTCCTGGGAGTGACGCAATGACGAGTCAGATCGCCCGCCTCAACGACTTCGGCCAGAGCCCCTGGTACGACAACATCACCCACACATTGGTGACGGGCGGTGGACTCGCCGCGCTCGTACGCGACGACGGGATTCGTGGCGTCACGTCGAATCCCACGATCTTCGAGAAAGCCATCGCGGGCGGTGAGGGCTACGACGACGCCATCGCCGCGGCCACGCAGGCCGGTGATTCCATCGAGGACACGTTCTGGGATCTCGCGGTACGTGACGTGGGTGGCGCGGCCGACGTGTTGCGTCCGGTGCACGACGGTGTGGGTGGCCGCGACGGCTTCGTGTCGATCGAGGTCTCGCCGTTGCTCGCGCACGACACCGAGGCGACGGTCGTGCAGGCGGCCGCGTTGTGGGCCCGGCTCGACCGACCCAACATCATGATCAAGATTCCCGCCACGCCGGAGGGGATTCCTGCGATCGCGCGCACGATCGCCGCGGGGATCAACGTGAACGTCACGCTCATCTTCAGTCTCGAGCGGTACCAACAGGTCATCGACGCGTTCGTCGCCGGGCTCGAA
>JANYLF010000168.1 GCA_025357995.1 Acidimicrobiia bacterium
GGTTTGCAGTCCGGCGTCGGCGGCCGGACTCGACGCGACGACCCGGACCAACTTCGCGCCGGCCAGATCGGACGAGTCCTGTACTACGACGCCGAGGTAGACCGCGGCGCTCGGTGTCGCGCCCTGTCCGCCGCCGTTGCGCCGGTTCCCGTTGCGGGGAGTGGGAGCGATCGGCGACGTGTTGTCACCGGACGACCGTCGGTCGTCGGAGTTATACGAGAAGCCACCGCGTCGCTCGCGGTGGTCCGAATCGGAACCCACCACGTGGCCGGCCGCGAAGCCGATCCCGAGGAGCGCCAGCCCACCGAAGGCGAGGAGCAACCACTTCGGGACGAAGACGCCGGCGCGCGCCGGTGGCACCGCAGCACTCGCGCCGGGTGCCTCCATGGTCGGTTGCTCGACGGAGGTCTCCGGGCGGGTTGGCTCGTCGGTGCCGGACGCGGGTTCGACAGGCTCGGAGTTGGTTTCCTCGCTCATGCTCGGTGCTCGCATTCTCTGTCAGGGCTGGAGCGCCGGTGTGGCGCAACACTTCAACGTCCAGCATGGCCCGATTCGTTCCCCGCCGTGGGTCGACGGCTGAAGATCGCCTGAAGCCGCTCGGCCTTCGGGCACGAAGCATCCCGTGCGAAGACGTCGACCGTTCGACTCGATGGTTACGCCGGTGGTGCCGGACCGAGCGTGACTTGGGCGTGGTGGGAGGTGCCGCTCGTGTCGGTCCACGTGACCCGGACCGTGTCGTTCGGCGAGGCCGACGCGAGCGCCTGCGTGAGCTCCGACGGGGATCCGATGGCCGTGGCGTTGATCGCGGTGATCACGTCGCCTTCGGCGATGCCGGCGGCCTCGGCACCGGAGGCCGACGCGACTCCGATCACGGTCGCCGAGGACGCGGCGGTGTCGGACGGTTGGTCGCTGATCTGGACGCCGAGTACGCCTCGCGTCGCGCCGAGATGGATGGTCGCGCTGGCCTGACCGGACGTGATCGCGCGGGCGATGGTGAGCGCGTCGTGGATGGGGATCGCGAAGCCCTCGGTCGATGCTTGCGACTGGAACCCGAATCCGCCGTTCGTTTGGGACGCGGCCGTGTCCATGCCGATGACCTTGCCGTTCGCGTTCACCAACGGGCCGCCCGAGTCGCCCGGCTCGATCGGCGCGTCGATCTGGATGAGATGGGTGAGCGCCTCAGGGTTCGCGCCGTTCTGGTCAGATGCGGTGATCGGGCGGTCGAGCGCCGTGACCGATCCGTTCGCGGCGGTCGGCGTGCCGCCGCGGCCGCCCGCCTTGCCCAGCGCGACCACGCCGTCGCCCACCGCCAACTGCGACGCGGAACCGATCGGTGCGGGCGTGAGCCCCGACGCGTGCGCGAGTTGGACGACGGCGACATCGTGGGCCGCGTCGTAGCCGACCACGGTGCCGGCGTAGGTGCGGCCGGTGGCGGCATCTTCGGCTTCGAGCTGCGTCGAGTCGGCGATCACGTGGTTGTTGGTCAGCACGATCCCGGACGACGAGATGACGATGCCGGTTCCGGCCGCGCTGCCGCCGGACGAGAGGTTGGTCGTGATGTTCACGATCGACGGAGCGAGAGCGTCGGCGATCGTGTTGGGGTCGGTGGAACCGGAAGCTGCGGAGTTGCTGGGTGCAGCCGGGGCGACGCGGTTCGCGGACCTGGGGGCCGACTCGGTGGCGACCGTGCTCGGTTGAGTGCCGGCGCTCCGGTCGCTGAACGTGTAGCCGAGATACCCGGCCGTCCCCGTCAACGCACAGACGACGAGGACGAGGAAGGTGTTGGTCAACGCCCGCCCATTGGGTTGCCCGCCCGTCGGCGCGGGCGGGGCAGGTGGTGCGGGCGGAACGTGCTCTTGGGTAATCATGCGGGCTCGTTTCGTGGACGCCGTCGGGGGGACTCGGCGCACCCTCGACCTTCTGGGCTGAGGGAGCTTGGCCCGCGTTCCGCGCGCCCAGGCATCGCGTCCTCAGCGCCTCCTCAACCCCGCGATCGGCTCAGGCCGTCGGTCGGGCGGCTTCGGCGATTCCGGCGAGCGGGAACCAACTGAGCGCGGAGGCGACCATGACCCGTTGTGCGGTGCCGCTCCATGCCTGAGACGGCCGCCGCGCGAGGAGCCAGCCACCGATGAAGCAGGCAAGGGTCACAATCCCGAATCGCCGACACCACGTGCGGTATCGCGGGTCCGCATCACGGGCGCGACTCGCCGCCATGAGTGGGATCGTGATCCAGAGTGCGAACGTTGCCGCGCTGAACGCGGCATGGAGATCGTCGGACCGCGTGACGTTGGTGTCGCCGAGGAATCGCGTCGGACAGCTGCGGTCGCTGCATCGGGCAAGCCCCGCGCCGGCGGTGGTGAGGCCTGCTACCGCGAGGAGTGCGGGAACGGGGCCCGGTGCAACTGTCGTGCCGCGGAGCTCGTTGGCGAGGCCGATCGAACCGGCGGCCAGGCCGAGGAAGCCGGTGACCATGAGGGGAGCGGCGCGGGATCCGGTCGCCGCCAGCGCGCTGATCGGTTCGTCACGTCGTCGGTAGCCGCGCACCATCCGACTCCCCACCGTTTCGGCTGCCGCGAACGCGACCGGCCCGGCAACCGAGACGAGAACCGTGCGCGCGCTCACGGGCGCGAGGTTACGAGTCTGGTTACGAGTCCGGGTCCGCGCGAACCGGCTGGAAGTCACGGCTCCTCAATACGCGTTCTTCGATTCCAGCGCGTCGTTCTGAAAGCAGAACTGATAGATGTTGCCGAACGATCCGCCAGCCTTGTTGTAGTAGATGCAGGACGAGTTGGTGGGCTGACCGTTGAGGAATCCCCGCTGCACGAAGTCCTGCGCGTTCTCGGGTGGCTTGCCAAGTTCGTTCACCACACCGCTGCGCGACGTTCCGAGCTGCACTGCCGCGAACTGTCCCGGCGTAATCGCGTGGAGAGCCTGTGCGGCGTTGAGCGCGTCGACGGCCTTGTTCGCCACTGTCGAAACGAGCACGACGCATCCTGCGAACCCGATCACCATGACCAAGAAGATCGCCCCGACTACCCAGGGCCATTTCTTCTTCTTCGCGTACCCTTTCCCGCAGTTCGGGCACACGGTTGACGCGGTCGCGCTCTGTGCTTGGCAATGCGGACACAGCCTCAGAGGCACCGTTGCGACCGCGATTGGAGCCGACACCGCGGGCGCAGCGGACACGGATGTCGCTGATGCCGGAGTCGCGGCCGCCGGGGTTGTCTCCGCGACCACGGCGCTCGATGCCACGTCCGACGCGGGCGGAACTGATGCAATCGCGTCGACGGCCTGTTGGCCACCACTCGCGACGTTCTCGGTCCATTCCGAGCCATCCCAGTAGCGATGCTCGTATCGACGCATCGGATCCTCGTACCAACCAGCTGGAGTGTTGACTGCCATTTCGTCCCCTCCGCGTACCACGGTCGCTCGCCGGAGTCGATCGAGTCGTTGTCCCGCGCACTCTAAGCCTCGGGTTCGTACGTCCGGCCGATGCTCGCGCGATCGAGTATGGACAATGCCGAATAGCGTCGCGATTCCCAAGAGTCCGACCGGACAGGCAGTCAAACGGCAGACGAGATCGGGTTGTGGCGCGTCGACGGTGGTCCGCGGCGCATGTCGTCGGCTGCGATGCCGCTCGAGTCGCGTCTCGAGGAGCTCATCGAATCGGACCCGACGATCCTCGGCCAACTGCTGCTCTTCATCGGTCGGCAAGTGCCGACTGCCCACGGGAAGTTCATCGATCTCCTCGCTATCGACGGCGAAGGCGTGTTGCACGTCCTCGAGCTCAAGCGAGATCGCACGCCGCGCGACGTCGTCGCGCAGGCGCTCGAACTACGGGTCGTGGGTGGCGACGCTCTCGCATCAAGACGTCCTAGATATCTTCGACGGTACAAGCCGGACACTGCATTCGAGGTCGCGTTCTCCGATGTCTTCGGCAGCTCACCGCCCGAGGAGCTCAACACGGGACATCGGCTGACGGTGGTCGCGTCCGAGGTTGACCCGGCCACTGCGCGAATCGTCGAGTATCTCGCCGAGTTTGGCGTTGCGCTGAACGTTGTGTTCTTCCGCTACTTCGTCGACGGCGACCGCGAGTATCTCGCACGCACTTGGCTGTTTGACGACGTTCGCGGCTCCCGCGATGGCGACGGACGAACGCGGGAGCCTTGGAACGAGCAGGACTGGTACGTGTCCTTTGGCGAGGAGGACAGCCGGTCGTGGGACGACGCTCGTCGGTTCGGGTTCGTGTCCGCGGGCGGTGGGAACTGGTACTCCCGCACGCTTCGGAACTTGCCTGTCGACGCGCGCGTCTTCGTGTGTATCCCCGGTTCGGGCTATGGGTACGTCGGTGTCGGAACGGTCAAGGCCGAGGCGATGCGATTCGACGAGGCCGTTCTGACGGTCGAAGGCACACCGACGCCGATGCGAGATTTGGAGCTCGAAGGCACCTACCGCCACGGCGACGACTCCGAAGACATGGCGGAGTATGTGGTTCCCGTCCAGTGGATCAAGGCCCTCCAGCGCTCCGAGGCCTTCTGGGAGAAGGGCCTGTTTGCGAATCAGAACTCGGCCTGCAAACTCCGCAACCGATTCACGCTCGACGCTCTCGAAGGTAACAGCAGGGTGTGACCATCCAATCGGCCCCGTGGTTGGGCGCCGGGAGCCACGCTGATGCGGTCACGCGACGGCCGCGCGGTCGCGCACCGTCCGAGCAGCCGCGACCAGGCGGTCGACTTCGCCTGCCGAGAAGAGGCCTTCGGGGCCGAGGGGGCTCACGTCGGTGAAGGGAGACTCGTAGAACCGGCGGGCTTCGATCACGCCGTGTTCGGTGAGGTCGTCGATGATCAGGTTCACGAACTCGATCTGGCTCGCGGAGTACGTCGACGCGTCGAGGAACTCACCGAACGCTTCCTTCGCCGCCTCCCGATCGAGACCGACGAGCGAACGAATGAACAACCCGAAGCTCCCTGCCGCGGTGCGGGCCGCGTCGCAATCCTCCGCCGTCCCCACTCCGCTCGACACGAGGATGCGCTGCAGCTCGGTCATGTCGTCGGGCGTGATCGGCCAGTTGCGGCGGATCTTCTCCACCGCGAGTTCACCGCTATGCGAGCGGAGAAACGCCAAAGCCTTGCGCCGGAATCGTTCGAAGTCCGAGACCGGTCCGAGGCCCGGGAAGGGAAAGTCAACCGGCGCGCCCATCTCGTCGGTGAAGTCGGTGTAGACGATCTTGCGTTTGCGTTTCTCGATGAACTGCACGAGGAGGCGCAACCGGACCCGCACCGATTCGAGCATCGGAAGGGTCACGCCGTCCCACCACTCGTCGGTCTGTACGTCGCCGATGAGTTCCAACTCGGCAGCGATCGCCGGGATCGACGGGTACTCCTCCAACAACCCCGCGATCGCCCGGATCCGGTCGCGCAGCTCGTCGAATCCGGGTTCGGCGCGCAGCTGACGGAGTTGCAATCCCAACATCAGCAGATCGAACCGTTTCGCCTCCTCGGTCTCAGGTGGCAACTCCGTCGGCAGACCGGCCACCGAAGCACCCAACGCGCTCAGGTCCTCCAGCCCTACGTCGTCCCACGGACTCGCCTCACGGAACCGCTCCACCAGCCGACGGTGCGGACGCACGATGAAGTTGTCGACGTTCATCGCGGCCACCTCGACTCGCAACAACTCTGCGATCGACGCGCGCAACGCGGGCTGCTCGCCACTCTCGGCCAACGCTGCGAGCAGATCGAGCCGTGCGATGAATCGCCGCTCGCTCACACCCGCACCTACCGCGGGCGCGACCGCATCGGGATTCTGGCCGAAGAACTCGAAGTTCTCGCAGTAGTCGAAGACCTGGAAATACGCCTTGTCCACGCCCGGGCCGAACAGGTCGGGGCAGAGCCGGGTCCCGCGGCCGATCATCTGCCAGAACTTCGTCTTCGACCGCACCGCCTTGAAGAAGA
>JANYLF010000017.1 GCA_025357995.1 Acidimicrobiia bacterium
CGCGTCGCCGGATCGGGTGGACGCGCTGGTGTTCATGGACACGTCGCCGGGACCCCCGCCGGGTCTGGACTCCGACATCATCGATCTCGGTGTGCAGATCGCGAACGAGGATGGCATGGCCGAACTCAAGCGCGTGATGGATGCGTTCGCGCCCCTCGACACGGAGGCGTATCAACGGTCTCTCGCGGAACGGCCGGGGTATCGCGAGTTCGCCGAAGCGAAGTGGGAGACGTTGAGTCGCGCGATGTACACGCAGATGTTGGTGGAGGTCCGAGATCAGCCCGACCAGCTCGCCGAGTTGGCCCAGGTTCGCTGCCCCACGCTGGTAATGGTCGGCGTGCAGGACACCACTTTCGTCGGTGTCTCCGAGGCGATGGTGGCGACGATTCCCGACTCGCGGCTCGTGATCATCGAGGACGCGGGTCACTCGCCGCAGTTCGAGAACGGCACGGTGTGGCTCGAGGTGTTGCGCGATTTCCTCGCCGACGTCGACGCTCAGTCCACCGCGGCCTGACTCACGCTCCGCGCGCGGGCCGACCCGCGCGGCGTCGACCGCGCCGTTCAGTCGGCGTTGCCGTTTGCGCGTGCGAGGAAGCGATCTTCTTCGACGACCACACGCGTGATCCGACCGGCGGCGACGAGACCGGCTCGATACCGCACCGACACTCGAAATGTGAGCCGTCGGCCCTCGATGGTCTCCAACACCGCCTCGGCGGTGACAACGTCTCCGACCGGGACGGGCGCGAGATGATCCAACTGCACTCGGTATCCCACCGTGGTGTGCTCGGCGGGAACGTGACCGTCGATCGCGACGACCGCGGCCTGTTCGGCGAGCAGCACCACGTACGGCGTCGCCAGCACTGGTACCGAACCCGTGCCCTGCGCGAGCGCGGTGTCCGCCGCGGTCACGGCATGGGTCACAGATCCGGACAGACCGGCGTCAAGAGGCACCAGCCTACGATAGGTGTGCTCTGACCCGACGCAGCACTCCGAGAGGAATCTTGTGATTGAAACGCCGGTAGTGGAAGCGACGTTGCAGCGGGCGTTGGCGAGCGGTGGCGAGTTTGCCGATGTGTTCGTCGAGGATCGGTCGTCCACCTCTGCCACGTACGACGATGGCAAGGTCGAAGAGATGCGATCGGGTCGTAGTCGCGGCGCGGGCATCAGGGTCGTGCGGGGCGAGACCACGGGCTTCGCCCATACGTCGGACCTCACCGCCGAGGGCCTGGGGCTCGCGGCCGACGCCGCGGCCACGGCCGCTAAGGCCGGCGGTCCGGGAACGCGGGTTGCGCCACTGGAGGCGCGCACCGTGAGCCCACCGCATCTGGTCGTCACGTTGCCCGAGACGGTGTCGAAGGCGCGCAAGGTCGAGATGATGGCGCGGGCCGACGCCGCGGCTCGGGCCGAGTCGGACTCGATCACGCAGGTGACCGCGAGTTACGCCGACGGTCGGCGCCGGATCCTGGTCGCCAACTCCGACGGCGTGCTCGCGAGCGACGATCAAGTGCGCACGCGCTTCGTCGTGAGCTGTGTGGCGTCGGCCGACACCGGGCTCCAAACCGGGAGTGAAGCACCCGGTCGCACGATCGGCTTCGAGTTCTTCGACGATTTCCCGCCCGAAGAGGTGGCGCGCATTGCCGCGGCCCGTGCGGTCTCCAAGTTGGATGCTCGTCCGGCGCCGAGCGGCAAGCTGCCGGTCGTGTTGCGCCGCGGTGCCGGTGGTGTGCTGTTCCACGAGGCATGTGGTCACGGCCTGGAGGCGGACCTCGTGAAACGCGACACGTCCGTATTCGCTGGTCGCGTCGGCGAGCGCGTCGCAGCTCCGGGAGTGACGCTGGTGGACGACGGCGGCCTCGCGCGCGATTGGGGGGCATGCGGGATCGACGACGAAGGCGCGCCCGCGCAACGCAACGTCTTGATCGACGACGGCATTCTCACCGACTACATGTGGGACTTGCTGCGGGCGCGCCGCGAAGGTCGGGCCAGCTCCGGCAACGGTCGGCGTGAGACGTACCAGCACCTTCCGATGGTGCGCATGACCAACACCTACATCACCGAGGGTATGGAGGATCCCGACGAGATCATCCGCCAGACTCCGTACGGCCTCTATTGCGTGGCACTCGGTGGCGGTCAGGTCAACACCGCGACCGGCGACTTCGTCTTCGGCATTACGGAGGCCTACATGATCGAGAACGGCCAGATCACGTATCCGGTGCGCGCCGCGCAGCTGATCGGCAACGGTCCGGAGGCACTGCGCGCCGTCGACGTGGTCGGCAACGACTTCGAGACCTGGACCGGGATGTGCGGCAAGGACGGCCAGAGTGTGCCGGTGTCGTCCGGCCAACCCACACTGCGCGTCGCGGAACTCACCGTGGGCGGGACGGCCGCATGAGCGACACCGCGCTGCTTCCGACATCGTTTCGATCCGGGCGGAGCGGGGTTCGACCGGCCCGGCCCGTAGAGCCAAGAGGGGAAATGGCGTGAGCGACGCCGATCTCATCACGATCGCGCGCAACGTTGCCGGAGCGGTACGCGCCGGCGAACAGCTCGAGGCGTACGTGGTGCGCTCGCGCGAGACGGAAGTGAAGGTGTTCAACGGCGAGGTCGAGTCGTTGTCGGTGGCCGAGGTCGCGGGGATCGGGGTGCGAGTGATCGCCGACGGTCGCCAAGGAATCGCGTACGCCGGCTCACTCGACGCCGACGTGATCGCGGCCACGCTCATCGACGCGCGCGACAACGCGTCATACGGCGCCCAGGACGACGCGTACGGACTCGCCGAGCCGAGCGATCTGAGCGGGGTCGTCGCGCCCACGCTCGACTTGTGGTGTGACGATGTGGGCGCCACGCCCACGGCCGAAAAGGTCGCGCTCGCGATCGCACTCGATCGCGCGGTACCGGCCGCCGACGCGCGCATTCGTGGCGTCGAGGGCACCGACTACGGCGACGCCGCGCTCGAGATGGCGATGGTCGGGTCGACTGGCGTGGAGGCAAGGCTCGCACGGACGATGGCGTCGGTCTCGACGTCGGCCATGGCAGGTGAGCGCGACGCCACGCAGACCGGCGACGGATTCGATGTCGCGCGCGGCTTTGGTGGCCTCGACGTCGACCGCGCGGCCACGATGGCCGCCGATCGGGCTGCCCGCTTACTCGGCGCCACCCAACCGAAGACGCAGCGGCTGCCCGTTGTCTTCGATCCGATGGTGACCTCGTCGGTGCTCGCACTCATCGGCGCCGCGCTCAACGGTGAGGCAGTCTTGAAGGGTCGCTCGATGTTCGTGGATCGCATGGATGAGATCGTCGGCGCGCCGAGCGTGACGATCGTGGACGATCCCACGAACCCCGCGGCGTTCGGCGCGAGCCCGTTCGACGGTGAGGGCGTACCCACCCGTGCCAACACGCTCGTGCGCGACGGCCGCCTCGTCGGTTTCCTGCACAACCTCTATACGGCCCGCCGCGCCGGGATTCGGACGACGGGTTCGGCGGTACGCGGCTACGCCTCGACCCCGGGGGTGGGCGCGCGGGCGCTCCACTTCTTGCCCGGTACGAAGTCGGCGGCGGAGGTCATGGCGAGCGTGCCCGAGGCGCTGTACGTGCAGTCCGTGTCGGGGTTGCACTCGGGCACCAACCCGGTGAGCGGCGACTTCTCGGTCGGTGCCGAGGGTTTGATGGTGCGCAACGGCGTGTTCGCGGAGCCGGTCCGTGAGGTCACGGTCGCGTCCACGCTCCAGCGCATGCTGCTCGACGTGATGGAGATCGGTTCCGATCTCACCTGGCTCCCCGGTGGCACCGCGGGCGTCACCCTCCTCGTCGCCGACATGACCATGTCCGGCGCCTGAGAGGGCGCGCCAACCGGCGCTCCGTTCAGCGAGTGGCGCGGCGCGTCAGGATGGCGTCGAGTTCGGCGACGGCCACGAACGGGTTGTCGCCGACGTGCACCGTCTCCATCCCGAGCGCACGCGCCGCGGCCACATTGTCGACGTTGTCGTCGAGAAATACCGAGGCCGTCGGGGCAACGCCGAGCCGTTCGCATGTGAGCAAGTAGATGTTCGGGTTTGGTTTGCGGATCCGGACGTCGGAGGAATCGACCACGATCTCGAACAACTCGTCGACGGGGAATGTGGCGCGCCAGTGGTCGCCCCACTCGGCCACATTGTTGGTGAGCAACGCGATCGGAACGCCCGATGCCTTCAACGCACGGGCCTTGTGGACGATCGGCCAGTGCACGCCGACGGGCATGTCGGCCATGAACTGGAGGTACGCGGCCATGTCGATCTCGGTGCCGAGCACCGCCGGCGCGCGCCTCTGCACTCCCTCGAACCACTCCTTGAGCGTGAGCTCACCGACTTCGAGTCGGTGCCAGTCGTGGGTCACAGTCTCGGTGGGGACGGGTCGGTCCGTGAGGTGGACCGCTCCTTCCACGCCCACGTAGGCCTTGTCACCGAAGAGCAGCTCCAACACCGAGCCCGACGGATAGCCCATGCGGATCTCGAACTCGCCGAGGCCCCGGAACATCGGGCTGGAAAACACGCCGCCGTAGTCGAAGATCACGGCTTGAATCTGCGAATCGGACACGGGCGGGAGGGTAGCGGAGTGCACGTCAGCCCCTGCCGTCGACGGCTTCGGGCGGCGCGAGTGAGAGGCTGAGCGTGCCTGTCGATGCCGAGAACGCGAGCCGACTCGCCTGACGGGGTGTGACCAAGACGGTCACGCCCACGGTGTCGCCACTCGCCGCGGCGGCGTCGACCGCGAGCACCGGAACCGCAGGTGCGATGAGCACGGTGGGGTCGCCGCCGTCGCCGAGGGTGGCGGGATCGAAGGTGGCTAGCACGTCGACCACGTCGCCGACGGCCGGGCGCAGACCGTGTTCGATCACGAGGCGGACCGCGCGGTGACCGGTCGGGACGATGCCGCTCAACGCGCTCCGCCGACCGGGGGCCAGGTGACGCGCGGTGAACGAGTCGCCGCGCAGCAATGGCGATCGGACGGTACGGCCGACCGCGTCCGACGCGCGAGTGATCGTGTCGGGCGCTGGTGCTTCGCCGCGCACTCGGCGGGCGGTGAGATCACCGGCCGCCACGCGTGTCCCCACGGGAAGGTCGCGACGTGCGACCACGAGTGAGTGGAGCCGGCCGAACGCGGAGTCCTGGTGGCGGAGTGAGGACACGGAACCGATCACGGTGATTGCGGTGACTGCCGCGACCAGGGCCGCGCCGATCCATAACAGTGCGGCACGCGGAGAACGACGGAACATGGGAAACCCCCAGAGTGGAGTGGACATCTGGGAGAAGCGGGGGCGACGAAGCCGCGAGCAGTGCAGCGGCGGGTCGTCACCCGCCGGGGTGTACTAGGCCGATTTCTTGGTCGGCGCTTTCTTGGTGTCGGTCTTGGTGGCTCCCGAGTCCTTCTTGGGGCTCGACGAGGCGCCATCTGATGATCCCGAGCTCTTCGAGCCGCTGTCCGACGAGTCGGAGCCCTTGGACTCGGAGCTCTTCGAGTCCGAACTCGACGATGAAGACGAGCTGTCCGACTTCTCGGCGCTGCGCCGCGACGACGACGGGTT
>JANYLF010000233.1 GCA_025357995.1 Acidimicrobiia bacterium
GTGAAGAGCACGATCGAGCCGACGAACCCCGACTCACTGGCCTTGGTCCGAACGCTACTGGCCGAGTTGCTTCCGCATTTCTCCGACTCGCGGTTCGCGAACCTCGGCCTCGACGAACCGTGGGAGATGCCCACGGAACGATTCGACGACTACCTCGATTGGGTGCGGACGTTGCGCGCGTTGCCAGAGCTCGACGGTCGAGAGATGGTGATCTGGGGCGACATTCTCGCCGGCCATCCCGACCGCCTCGGTGAGCTGACGAACGACGTCATCGTCTGCGAGTGGGGCTACGACGCGGGCCATCCATGGTCGATGCGGTTGGGTGCGCTCGCCGCGGCCGGTATCCCGCGTTGGGTCGCACCGGGAACGTCGAGTTGGCTCACGATCCTCGGGCGCACCACCAACATGCGTGCCGACATTACGGAAGCCATCGATGCGGCGCTCGCGCATGGTGCCAACGGCATGTTGAACACCGACTGGGGCGACAACGGACACCTGCAATACCCCGCGGTGAGCGATCCCGGTCTCGCGTTCGGCGCGGCGATGAGTTGGTGCGCGGCCACGAATCGGTCGGTCGATCTCGCGCCCGCGCTCTCACTCCATTGCTACGACGATCCGAGCGGCGAGTTGGGCGCGATCGTGGTGGCACTCGGCGACGTGTATCTCCGGCTCGTTCCCCAGGTGTGGAACGTCGCGTCGATGGTGTTGCACCTCTACTTCCCGCAGCTCGACGTGGGCCGTGGGCCGCTGGCGGGCGCGGCAATCGACCAGTACCGCGCGATCGATGCCGACCTCGACGCATTGTCGGTGCGGCTCGGCGCGGTCGCGTCCCGGCGGGACGATGCCGCGCTCGTGGTGGCGGAGCTGCGCAACAGCATCGCGCTGGTGCTGTTGTTGAGCGCGGACGCGAAGGCTCGGCTTGGAGTCGGCGGCGCATTGGCAAACGTCGCCGAAACCACGCGGCTCGAACTCGCGGCCCAGCTCCGGCCGGTGATCGTCGAGCACAGTCGACTGTGGCTTCTGCGCAACCGCCCCGGCGGCCTACGCGAATCACGTGCGTGGCTGGAACACCTGCTCGAGTGCTACGAGTCCGGGGCCACCGACCGCGCGTGGTCCGGCCCGCAGTAGCCCGCCCTGGTCCCCACTCCCGGCTCGGGAAGCTACACACCGATGCCGCGGGCGATGGGCCACGACCAGTGGGCCGCACCGAACGTGAGTGGCGCCACCGCGTTGGTCGGACCGACGGCGAACGGATGAATTCCACCTTGGAGGTCGATCGTGTATCCGCCGGTGCCGTCGGGGAGCAGTGCCACGCCACGCACGAGCGCTTGCACCGAGGAGTAGAGCGCGCCGCGAGACGCCGGCGGCACCGCACCCAACCCGAACGCGACGCGATGCAATGCACCCAGGGCGTCGACCACGTACCCACTCCGACCGTCGGGCATCAACGCAATGCCACGCGCGACATCGAACCCCAGCCAATACGGGCCAGTCGTCGCTACGGGCGGCATCGCACCGGAGCCAATGCGGAACGGATGCAACCCACCGAACCCGTCGAGGACGTAACCCCCCGAACCATCGGGCAAGACCGCGACTCCGCGCGCGATGTCCCAGCCTCTCCAATACGGCGCGCCTTGCGCGAGGCCCGGAGCCAAGCCCGTACCCAACCCGAACCCGTGCAGTCCGCCGAACCCGTCGACGACAAACCCGCCGCCATGGTCGGCCCGCAACGCGACGCCGCGGGCGATGTCCCAGCCGTTCCAGTATGGAGCGCCGCGCACGGCACCGAGGCTCGGCCCGGCGCCGATCGTGAACGGATGCAGTCCACCGAATCCGTCGAGCGTGAGTCCACCCACGACATCGCTGCGCAGTGGCGCCGCGCTCACCTGACCGGAATCGGCGTTCACGATCATCGCCGACGGGTCCACGAACTCGAAGTCCGATCCGTGAAGCGCGCCGATGCCATGAAGATCGTTGTTGTCCCAACGATTGTCGGGCGCGCCGGAGAGATACCACGACGAACCGTTGTCGGCGACGATTCCGCCGTGCACCTGAAGCGCTCGTAAGACTACGCGTGATTGCGGGCCGAAGCGCGAGATGTCGACGGTCGACTTGAGGCGCAGCCATGCCCCCATTGGTGCTGCGGTGGCGTCGGCGACGCCCGCCTGGTGGCGTGCTGGCCACACGAACCGCTGGTCGGTCCGGCGCAGTGTGACGCGAATCGCGTGATCGATATCACCCGACGCGACTTCGTCGTACCGAACGAGACCCGGGAGAATCGGCAAGCCCGCGGCGTCCGCGCTCGTCCACGTGCGCGGCCGCAAGGAATTGGACATCAGGTCGAAGACCGCGCCCGAACCGGCGGTCCACGATGCGCCGCTGTTCTGCGGGTACGACGCGTAGGTCTCGTAGTCGCGACACGCGTCGCGGTCGACCACGAGCACGTGCCGATCACCGTTGCTCGCGGCGCCGCCCTCGATCGGGGCGTTCGGCGGAATCGGGTACGGACCGGGGTCGCTCTCCCCGGCGTATTGAAAACTCACCGGCACCTTGGGTTGGGTGCCCGCGACCGTCGTGTACGGAATCCCGATCGGTCCCCCGTTGTACAACCCCGCGCCGAAGTCCGAATGCATCGACGACGCGGATCCTGCATTCGAGACGTACGCATCCGAGCGCGGATCCACCGGAAGCCCTTCGACCCGAGCGTGCCAATACGAATCCGCCGGGAACATCGAACACAAAGGCGCGTTCGGCAACGCCGCCGCCCCCGCGATCGCCGACGGCGCCATCAACCCCACCACCCCTGCCATCACCACCCACCATCTCCGCATGAGTTGGTATCGGCAGTCCCGGCCTGCTTCCTTCAACGAGATCAGGACATAGCAGCAATCAACAAACCGCGGTACAGCAGGTCCGGGTCACCGAGGCGACGGCGGAGTTCACGCTCCAACCCACCGACGGGATAGAGGTTCTGCGGAGCGCGCGGATCCTTGTGCGGTTCGCTCGCATAGCGAGGAACGGTCGCGCCGACGCGCCCCGCCAGCTCGATCGCGTCCGGCACGCTCATCTCGGCCGAACATTCACAGCGCACCACACCGGACCACGGCGCGCCCCGACCACCCGGGAGTCGCAGGTACCACGAGTGCCGACTCCCGCGTCCGCCGATCGTAAACAGCGGAGTGCGGCGACCCTCGGGCAACGTCCCCACCAGCCGGTGGAGTTCCGGTGGCAGGTACGAGGTTGCGTGCGTCTTGATCACGCCGACCGCGCCGGGCACATGGACGCGGTTGGTCACCGGTCCGTCGACCAACACCAACGCGTGGGCCGGAGCCTCCCGCCGCGCGAGCTCCGCCATCTCCACCTCGCGCCGACCCATCTGATCTTGGATCGCGAGCCAGAGCGCCTCCGGGGTGGAGTCACCCGCGGCGTAGGGCTGGTACACGACCGACTCGAACTTGGTCGCAATCGTCCGAGTCGCGCGCGACGCGCTGAACACGCCGCGTCCCACCGACGTCGCGACTATCTCGGCGCGTTCACCCGCGCGCACCACGCCAGCCGCGTAGCTCGCGCACACGCCCGGCTCCACCGCACCGGAGTCGTCCTCAACCCACACGCGCGCGTCGATCCGCCGGACGCCATCGACGAACAGCACGACCTCGGCGCGGGCGTCGGCGGGCGCGTCGATCGGCTGCCATTCGTCGGATGCAACTTCGACATCCGCGTTGACGACCACTTCGCTCGGGTCGAGGATCGCCTCGAGCGCGCTGCCGTAACTCGGATCCCACGGGTCGACACTGAACTTCACGAGCCGCACTTCACGAGGCGATCCGTTCGACGTGCGCCGACCGTGCGCCCTTGGTCACGCGGTACTGCACGGGCATCCGCGCCGCGAGCTCCGGGACGTGCGTAACAATCCCCACCATGCGGTCGTCGGCTCCGAGGTTCTCGATCGTGCCGGCGACGGTGTCGAGCGTCTCGGCGTCGAGCGTCCCAAAACCTTCGTCGAGGAAGATCGACTCGAGTCGCGCCGCGCCGTCGGCGGCGAGGTCGGCGAGCTGATCGGAAAGCGCGAGCGCCAATGCGAGCGAGGCCTGGAACGTCTCACCACCCGAGAGTGTGCGTACCGAACGGCGCTCATCACCCTGGGTGTGATCCACCACGAGCAGATCCCGCCCCGTCTCGTCGAACGCAAACGAGTATCGACCGTCGGAAAGGTCGTGGAACCGTGCCGAGCCGCCATCGACCAGGCGAGCCAGCGCCTCGCTCACCAACCACCGTTCGAAATGACTCGCGTCGAGTAGCCGCGCGAGTTCGTTCGCGACGTCGGCGTAACCCGCGGTCGCGGCGACGGTCGCCTCCAGCGTGGTCCGTTCCGCGATCTCTGCGTCGAGCCGACTGACGTGTTCCTCGATCACCCGCGCCTCCGCGGCCGCGACCGCGACCAGGTCGTCGAGCGTCACGGTCTGCGGTTCGATCTCGAGCGCCAACGAAATTGCCTTCGCCAAGAGCGCGGCGAGCCGGCTCTGAACTTCGGCCCGCGTCGCGACGACGCGGGCCATCGCCGTCTCGGCCACCTCACGGTGACGATCGGCTTCGGCGACGGACCAGGCCGCCAAGTGGGACCAATCGGCGGCAACGTCGTCGCTCTCCACTGGTGGTGCGAGGCCCGCCCCACTCAGCCCGTCCCGACACGCGCGATATGAGTCCCGCGCGTGTTGCGCACCCCGAGCGGCAGCATCACGCGCCTCGCGTGCACCGCGCACCTTCCGGCGCGCCGCCTGGTCGTGTTCCCGTGCCGTCGCGGCGGCACGGGCCAGGGTGTCCAACCGCAGCAGTTCCGCATCGATGTGGTCCACATTCGCGGCGTCGACGACTGCGGCTCGCGCCGCGGTCATCGCGGTGTCCAGCTCCTCGACCCGGTGTTCCGCACGCGTCAACACCTTGGCCGCCGCGGCGGCCCGCTCACGCGCTGCGACCCACGCCTCGCGGGCGTCGCGCCACGCGGCCGGAGCCTCCCCCTTCGGAATCGTGGCCACCATCTGCTCGCACACCGGGCACGCCTCACCTGCCACCAGATGCTCGCGCACCACGTGCGCCGCGTTCGCCATCCGCAGCGCCTCGGTGTGCGTCTCGGCCGCGCTTGCAGCTTCGATCGCGGCGGCCGCATCGGCGGCCGCGAGCGCCCGGGCCGCACGCAAGGGCTCAGCCTCCGCCCGCAGCTTCTCGATCAACGCGTGCGCGTCACGCGCGGCCACCAGCAGAGAGCGGTCACCCCCTTCCGTGATCGCCGTGTCGGCCGCGAGCACTGCGTCGGCCGCGCGCTCCACCTGCGCCTCTGCGATCGCCAAGGCGCCTTCCGAGCGGCGAACGGCGATCGCGAGTTCCGCCACGTCGCGGGGAACGTCGATCGCCGCGAGTCGTGCCACGCGATCGTGCGCGGCCGCCGCGACGCCTTCCGTCGCGCTCGCGTCCGCCGCGAGCGTGTCGAACTCCGGCTTCATACCGCGCCACTCGTCGCGCGCGTTCGCACACGCGGCGGCGCGTGTCTCCAAGACCACGCGCGCCTCCGGCGTGGCCGCGCCGAGCACCGAAATGCGCTCGCGATCGCGGGCCAGACCCGCAGTGGTCTCGGCCGCCCGTGCTCGCGCCCGTTGCATCATGCGCTCGTACACATCCAGGCCGAGCAGCTGCACCAGCAGATCCTGGCGGGCCGCGGGTTTATCGTGCAGGAACCGAGCAAAATCGCCTTGGGGGAGCACCACGGCGCGGGTGAATTGATCGAATCCGAGCCCCAACAGCTTGGGGACCACTCCCTCCATCTCCTTGGTGGTCCCGGCCAACACCTCGCCGTCGGCCCGTTCGAGGCGTGCCTCCTTGGTCGACGCCTTGCCGTGCTTGTCGCGGCGAACCACCCGTACCGCGACGTAGCGCGTACCCGCCAGCTCGAAAGTCAGCGACACGCGAGCCTCTGCGGCCAAGGTGTGCACGGCCGCGCCGACGGCACGACGATCGTCGTAACGAGGAATCGTCCCGTAGAGCGCGAAGCAGATCGCGTCGATGACCGTCGACTTGCCCGAACCGGTCGGTCCCACCAGCGCGAACACGTCGGTACCCTCGAAGTCGACGGTCACGGCGTCGGCAAACGTGCCGAATCCCATCATGGTGACCGCGATCGGTCTCACGTCGCCGTCTCCGCGTCCAGCAACTCCGCGAACAGCGCGGCCAACCGCGGATCATCGACACCCTGCGCGGTGAGGAACTCGTCGAACAGTTCGTGCGGTGTCGTGCCGCGGCGAACGGTATTCGGCGAGTTCGAACGACCGTCACCGACCACGCGCACCTCGACCACGCGATCGCCGAGCCAACCGCGTACGTCTTCGACGATCCCGGCGCGACGAGCGTCGTCCACCCGCACGCGTAACCACGCATCGCCGAAATCGGTATCGGCCATTGCTTCGAGCTCCTCGAGCGTCGCCGTGATCGTGCGCAGCTCGGCTCCCGCCGTGAGAGGGACCTCACGAACCTGCGCCGGCGTCGTCGCCGTCACCTCGACGATGAGCACGTGCTTCCCCGCGCCGGCCTCGCCGAAGTCGACCTGGATGGGCGAGCCCGAGTACCACGCCGGGCCGCCCGCCGCCACCCGTTGCGTGAGGTGGAGAT
Organism: Acidimicrobiia bacterium; assembly: GCA_025357995.1. GTDB lineage: Bacteria > Actinomycetota > Acidimicrobiia > IMCC26256 > JAENVU01 > JAENVU01. Next base: position 6,661 of record JANYLF010000233.1, read on the forward strand.
GGCCCAAGGCGGCATACGCCAACGACGGCGGGAAGGCCGTGGCCGACAACCAGTACGGCTCGAACGCGGTCTGCGCCGCGCGCTCGCCGCCCCCGCTCAATCCTCCCCGCACCATGCAGTGCGCGACCAGCAGGTTCACCGCGCCGGGATCCGGGTCGGCGCAAAGTGCGCCCACGATCGCAGCCAGTCGCTCGGCGTAGGCACCCGCGGACTGCGCGGCGTCGAGCTCCATCAAGTCGGCCGCGCGCACGGAATAACGCGGCGAGCAGAACGGCAACAGTGCGACGCGCGCCTTTTCACCCGACGCGGTGACGGTCTCGACCACGCCGCCGTCGTCGGGGCGGGCGATCCGACCTCGCATCACGATGTCCAGTCCTTCGGCCCACGGCCGCAGCGCTTCGAACCGCGCCGCGTTGTCGTGGTTGCCCGCGATCACCACGACCGGAGCGACCGACCGCAGGTCGAGCAGCGTCGCGTTCACGAGCGCCTCCGCGTCGGCCCCGGGCGCGGCCGTCTCGTAGAGGTCGCCCGCCACCAGAATCAGCTCCGCCTCCTCACGGCGCGCGACGTCGACGATCTCGCCCAACACCGCGGCGTGCTCGTCGAGCCGCGACTCACCCCGAATCGTCTTGCCCACGTGCCAATCCGAAGAATGAAGAATGCGCACGGTGAGTCGACGATCAGCCGGGGAGACCGGAGAAAGGGTCGGGGATGTCGGCCGACGGCGCACGTTCCTCCGGCCGCGTGGCCCAGGCCGGGAAGGGGAACTCCACCACCAGCGGCACCGGCAGCTGCGGTTGCGACACGAACATCGTGCCAGGCTTCGCAATGCGGGCCCGTTCCCGATGCGCAGTCGGCAGAAACCCGTATTCGGGACGCGCCGCCTCCGCCGGGTCCAACCGACCCGCCACCCGAATCGCGGAGTTCGCGATCACGCGCCGCTCGACCTCACTCGCGGTCTGTTGCGCGCCCACGAGGATCATGCCCAAGCTGCGGCCGCGTTCCGCGACGTCGAGCAGGATCTCCTTGATCGGGCTCGTACCTTCCCGCGGCGCGTACTTGTTGAGTTCGTCGAGCACGATGAAGAGCAACGGTTTGCGCGTGCCCGTCTCCTCTTTCGCCTCGAACGCTCGCTTCACCGTCACCCCCACCACAAATCGTTGCGCGCGATCCGCCAGATTGTGGAGGTCGACCACGGTCACCTGCGCGCCACGCGTCGTATCGATCGCGCGGTCGTCCCGCAGGGCGATGTCGGATCGGATCAAAGCACCGAGCGCGCGTTGTGACGACAGCAGCCGTCGCACGAACGCGTTGATCGTGCCCATCCCGACCGCTCGGCCCGCCCAGTCGGCCGCCACCTGCTGATCGTCGCTGTTCAGCCGCTCGACGATCAGCTCCACCAGGTCGTGATACGTCACGAGCGTGACACCGTCGACGCGCCACTTGCCATCGGCACCCGCCGGTTCACCGTCGGAGAGCCGCCGCATCACCTGATGAATGACCATCGTGTACTGCTGCCGTTCGTCCTCGGCATCGGCGAAGACGAACGGCAGCAGCTCGCCGGTCACGAAGTCGGCGACGGTCCAATAGAACGACGAAACACCGGTCGTACGAGTCGCAGTATCCGGTCCGGCGTTGGGATCACCGCGCCTTGGCGGTGCCTTGACCGCCACGCTCTCGAACGGACCGGCGGGCAACCCGAGCTTGGCGTATCGAGCCTCGGCGTCGGCGTCGAGCCGGATATTGCGGTGGTCGAGGAACAACAGATCCTCGCCCTTCACGTTGAAGATCAACGCCTTGGTATTCGCGGCCTCGGCACCGAGCACGCCCGAATGGAACATCGAATAGAGCAGGAACGTGGCGTACGTGGTCTTGGTCGCGACGCCGGACACTCCGCTGATGCTCACGTGGGCGCCACGCGTACCGTCGAGGAAGTCGACGTTCGCGTAGAGCGGTTCGCCATCCCGGCCGAGACCAATCGGAAGTTTGCGATCCATCGCGTCGAACAACAATGCGTGATCGCGCTCGGCTCCGACCGCGCGCCGGACCGCCGCGCCCGGGCTCGGCGGGACGAACGTCTCCGGCTCGACGCGGGTAGTACTCACCTCCGCGGCCTCTACCGTCTCGGCGGGCAACACGCCGTCGGCCACGAGGAACACGTCGGAATCGAAGCGGGCGCCTTCCTGGCGCGCTCGCACCTGGGTGACCACACCCGCCAGCCGGATCGTCTGCGCCTCGCCCGGCAGTTCCCGATCGGTCACCACGACGTCGTCGAGCTGCAGGTATTGGCCCGGCGCGATCGCGACCCAGAAGGACAGCGGTGTGCTGTCCTCCGTGCCAATCACGCGCCCAACGGGTCGGCTCTCCGCATCCGCCATGGTCGGACCGTACCAACCGGTCGGCGGAGCGAGTGGGAGCTACCGGGAGGTGCCGGTCGTATCGGTCAGGCGTTGGGCCACCCAGACGGGGATGATCGAGGCGAGCACCACGAACGTCGCCACCACGTTGACGGTCGGGATCGCGTTCGGCCGGGAGAAGTTGTCCGCGAACCACAGGGGCAGCGTCTTGTACCCCACCCCCGAGGTGAAGGTGGTGACAATGATCTCGTCGAACGAAAGTGCGAACGCAAGCAGCCCGCCGGCCACGAGCGCGGTGCGCATGAGCGGGAACGTCACGTACCAGAACGTCTGCCAACCGTCGGCGCCGAGATCACCCGACGCCTCCCGCACCGTCGGTGAGAGTCGACGGAGTCGCGCGGCGGCGTTGTTGTAGACGATCACCACGCAGAACGTTGCGTGAGCCACCACGAGGGTCGTGAACGACAGCTCGATCCCCACCCGCTGGAAGCCCGACAACAAGGCAATACCGGTCACGATGCCCGGCAATGCGATGGGCAACACGATGAAGAGGCTCACGGTGTTGCGGCCGAAGAACCGCGACCGGGTCAATGCGAACGCCGCGAGCGTGCCGAGCACCAATGCCAGCGCGGTGGCGGTGAGACCCGTCTGCACCGAGTGGATCAGCGCGGTGCGGGGGCCCTCCTCGTGCAGCGCCTTCTGCCACCAATGGAGGGTGAAGCCGGTAGGCGGCCACGCGTAATCCTTCGAGGTGTTGACGCTGAGGCGAGCCACGTACGCGATCGGCGCATAGAGAACCACCAACACGAGCGCGGTGAAAATCCGCAGCGTCCAGCGCGAAAACGACGAGAGGTACATCGCCTACAACTCGTCCAACGCGCCGGTGCGACGCACCGCGAGGAGATACCCCACCATGATCACGATGGGCACCACCGCGAAGGCAGCCGCGAACGGAAGGTCGACGGAGAACTGTCGGTACACCACATTTCCGATGAACTCAGTCGTGCCGCCCACGATGCGGTTCATATAGAAGTCGCCCAACGTGAGCGAGAAGGTGAAGATCGAACCGGCCACCAGCGATGGCACCATCTGCGGCAACACCACGCTCGAGAACGTGCGGCCGGCCTTCGCACCCAGGTCCGTCGACGCCTCGAGCAACGAATTCGGCAGGCGTTCAAACCCCGCGAACAACGGGATCACCATGAACGGGAACCAGAGGTAGGACAACACGAGGATCGAGCTCGCGTACCCGAAGCCCGGCGTGTGGCCGAGCAGCTCCTTGAGCGCGCCCCCGCCGGGATCGAGCAACGACCGCCACGCGTATCCCTTCACCAGGTAGCCGGCCCACAGCGGCAGTGTCACCGACACCACGAGCGCTCGACGGGCGCGTACCGACGCCACCTTGGCCATGAAGAACGCGACCGGCATCGCGATGACCGCGTCGATCACCGTGACCGTGGCCGCCGCCCCCAACGTCCGCAGCGCGACGTTGCGATAGACGGGCTCGGAGATCACGCGATGGAAATTGGCGAACGTGATCGATGTGTCGAGCTTGGTGACGAGACCGGTCGGATCGTCGACAAGGCGATACAGGGACGTGACGATGAGCGCCGCGAGCGAACCGATGTACACGACCAAGAGCCAACCGCCCGGCGCGCCGAGCTGAACCCCCAACCGCGCGCCGGGGTGACGCGCGAAGAATCGCGCGACGGTCCGGCGCGCGCCGGAACGAGACGGTGACTCGGACGCGGTCGTCATGGGAGATCTCAGGGGTGGGT
>JANYLF010000291.1 GCA_025357995.1 Acidimicrobiia bacterium
GTGAAGAAGAAGTGGGCCACCCCGGCACCGATCGCCGCCAAGATGAAGTTGGTCGTCGGACCCGCCAGGCTGACGAACACCATCTGCTCGCGCGGTTTCCGAAGCTGGCTCGGATTGACCGGTACCGGCTTGGCCCAACCGATCACCGGGATGCCGGTCAGCGCACCCATCGCTGGGAGGATGATCGAGCCGAAGGGATCGATGTGCGGGATCGGGTTCAGCGTGAGTCTTCCCGCCCGTTTCGCGGTGTCGTCACCGAACCACAGCGCGACCACGCCATGACTGATCTCGTGGAGAATGACCGCGACGATCAGCGCGCCGAAGAGAATGAATGTGTCTGCGTCGATGTGCACGGTTCAGTGCTGCTTGGAGGCGCAGGTGATGCAGAACCGCGCCGCGGGCACGGCGTCGAGCCTCGGGGCCGCGATCGTCGAGCCACAGTCCTCGCACTGCCCGTAGGTGCCGGCGTCGAGCTTGGTCAGCGCGTCCTCTACGTCGTGCAGGTTCTCGGCGAGTGACCCGGCGAGCGCGTCGACCTCGCCCCGTTCGGCCGTCACCTGGCCCGAATCGGCGAATCCCTCGTCGAACTCGAGTTCGGAGGTGCCCGGCGCGCGGCCCATATGGCCCAGCTGGGTCAGGAGATGATCGCGCTCTGCCAGCAACTCATCGCGCTGAGTCGAGAACTCGGTGGTGGACATAGGCGCCAAGCCTACCGGGGCGCTCCCCCCACGCCGGCCCGTCTGGCCCGTGGATGCGCGAGTTCGTAGACGGCCCGGAGCCGCTCCGGTGAGACTTTGGTATAGACCTGTGTGGTCGACAGGCTGGCGTGGCCCAACAGCTCCTGGACGACCCGAATGTCCGCTCCGTGCTCGAGCATGTGCGTGGCGCACGAGTGTCGCAGCACATGGGGCGACAACGTGCCGGGCGCGATACCTACCCGTTCCCCGGCCGTCGTCACCAGCTTCCAACAGCTCTGGCGCGTGAGTCGTCCGCCGCGCACGTTGAGCAAGAGCGGATCTCCGGAGACGCGGCGAGTGGCCGGGCGCTCGAGCGCGGGCCGTCCGCGGGCGAGGTACTCGACGATCGATTGGCGCGCGCTCCGACCGATCGGGACCACGCGCTCCTTGGAGCCCTTGCCGAACACGCGAACAAGTCCGTCTTCGAGATCGAGGTCCTCCCGATCGAGGCCGACGAGCTCGCTGATGCGCACACCCGTGGCGTAGAGGGTCTCGAGGATCGCGTGATCACGCAGTGCACGTGGATCGTCGCCGTCGACCGTCGCGAGCAGCGCGTCGACCTCCGTCTCGGTGAGCGCCTTGGGTATCCCCTGCGGCACGCGCGGCGCGCCGACTTCTTCACTGGGGTCGGCGTCGACGAATCCTTCGTCGACACAGAACCGATGGAACGATCGCACAGCCACCAACGCCCGCGCGATCGACGACGGCGCGAACCGTGACCCACCCTCGGAATCGCGCGCCCGTTTGAGATGGTCGACGTATGCGCTCACGGTCGCCTCACGAACCGCGCCCGCATCTCGACAACCGTGGCGGCGCAGGTACTGCTCATACCGACGGAGATCACGGCGATACGCGGCGAGCGAGTTCTTCGCCAGACCGCGCTCGACGGTCAACCAGGTTTCGTGCTCCAAGAGGAGCCGGGAGAGCGGATCCCGATCGTCCGCCACCAGAGTGGTCTCAGGCGGTCGAAGACGCGGCGGGCGACGGATCGAGGAGCACCGCCGGATTGGCCGCGAGCGGAAGGCGGGGCGCCCGTCCCTCGGCGCGGTCCTTGGCCGCGAGTACGAAGCCCGAGAACAACGGATGGGGCCGATCCGGCCGACTCTTGAACTCGGGATGCGCTTGGGTCGCGACGAAGTACGGGTGCGCCGTGCGTGGGAGCTCGATGAACTCCACGAGCCGGTCGTCGGGCGACGTGCCCGACATCACCATGCCACCCTCTTCGAGTCGACGGCGGTACGCGTTGCTCACCTCGTAGCGATGGCGGTGGCGCTCGTAGACCACTTCATCGCCGTAGAGCTCGCGCACGATCGTGCCGGCCTTCAGCTTCGCGGGATACGCGCCAAGGCGCATCGTGCCGCCCATCTCGATGACCTCACGTTGATCGTCCATGAGGTCGATCACCTTGTGCGGACTCTGCGTGTCGAACTCGGCGGAGTTCGCACCCGCGAGCCCACACGCGTCGCGCGCGAACTCGATGGTGGCGCAATGCAATCCGAGACACAGTCCAAGGAACGGGATCTGCTGCAACCGCGCGAACCCGGCGGCCGCGACCTTCCCTTCGATGCCGCGGAAACCGAACCCGCCGGGGATCACGATACCGTCGAGCTCACGCAATCGGCCTTCTGCGAGCAAACCCTCGGTGTCGTCCGACGCGATCCAGTCGATCTGCACCCGCGCCCCACACGCGTAGCCACCGTGGCGCAACGCTTCCGCCACCGAGAGGTAGGCATCCGGCAACGTGACGTATTTACCGACCACGCCGATGCGCACATCGAAATCGGCCGCGCGCACGCGATCGACCAGGCCTCGCCACTCACTCAGGTCCGGTTCGGACCGGTCCAGTCGGAGGACCTCACACACGTAGTCGTCGAGACCTTCGTCGTGAAGCACCAGAGGGATCTCGTAGAGCGAGTCGGCGTCGATCGCCGAGACGATGCCGCGCTCCGGAACGTCGCAGAGCTGGCTGATCTTCTCCTTGAGGCGGGTCGGGATCGGTCGGTCCGACCGGCACACGATGGTGTCGGGCTGGATACCGCGACTGCGCAGCTCGGTCACCGAATGCTGCGTGGGCTTGGTCTTCTGCTCCCCCGACGGCCCGATGAACGGCACGAGCGTCACGTGCACGTAGAACACGTTGTCGCGCCCGACGTCCTTGCGGAACTGGCGAATCGCCTCGAGGAACGGAAGGATCTCGATGTCGCCGACGGTGCCACCGACCTCGGTGATCACCACATCCACGTCTTCGGTGGCGAGCGACAGGATTCGGTCTTTGATCTCGTTGGTGATGTGCGGGATGACCTGCACCGTGTCGCCCAGGTACGCGCCGTGGCGTTCCTTCGCGAGTACCGACTGGTAGATCGAACCCGTCGTGGCGTTCGACTTGCGATTCAACGGAACGTCGACGAAGCGTTCGTAGTGACCGAGGTCGAGGTCGGTCTCGCCGCCGTCGTCGGTGACGAAGACCTCACCGTGCTGGAACGGGTTCATCGTTCCGGGGTCGACGTTGATGTAGGGGTCGAGCTTCTGCATCGTGACCCGCAGGCCCCGACTCTTCAACAGTCGTCCGAGCGAGGATGCCGTGAGTCCCTTTCCGAGACTCGACGCCACACCACCCGTTACGAAGATGTGCTTCGCCAACCTTCGACCTCCGCCATCACTCTTGCGGCGCATCCGCGCCGCGGCGAGCACCCTGCGCACCCGGGTTCGCTCCTCCGTCGCTCCCGGGCTGCTCCGGGTGCCGCACGAACTTCGAGCCGAGCATCTTCGGTCGGCCGGAGCGAATTGGGGGTCCCGGTTGGCGCGCGCTGCTCACGGGAGAACGACGGTACTCGGTCGACCCCACCGTGACGGTGATCCGCCTCGAAGACGACGGGCCAGTACCGTCCTCGTGCGTGGCGAGCATGAAACGACAGACGCGAGACGTGATCGTGGTTGGGGTCGTCGCGTTGCTCGTGCGCATACCAGCGTTCTTCGCGCCCCAATCCCTTGGTTTCGACGACGGTCAGTTCGCGATGTCGGTGATCGCCATGCGTCACGGCGGCCTGCCGTTCAAGCAGGTGTTCTCGTCGCAGGGCCCTCTGTTCCTCCCGATCGCATGGCTCGGCGACTTCCTCACGTTCCAACGGCTCGACTCACCGCGCACGGCTTCGGTCGTCTCCGGCGTCGTGCTCGCGATCCTCGTGTTGCTGATCGGACGCCGGCTGACGAACCCCAGCGCGGCGCTGCTCGCCGCGGTGATGGTCGCGCTCAGTGGATCCATCTTGTGGACGACCGGTCCGCTCACCTCCGACGGTATCGGCGCGGCCCTCACTGCGGGCACAGTGCTCGCGGCCCTGCGGTACTGGGAATCCCCGAACGTACGGCGCGCGATCGCCGTCGGTCTCGTGGCCGGCCTCGCGCTCGCGGTGAAGAGTCTGCTCGTGATCCCCGGCCTGATCGCGGCCGGAATCTGGATGGTGCTTCGACGTCGACCGCGACACCTCGTGGTCGTCCCACTCGTCGCCGTTGCGACGCTCTTCGTCGCCTCCGCGCCCTGGGGAATGTCTCGCGTCTACGACCAGTACGTCCGCTACCACACCGACGCGGTAGCGAACCGTCCGATCGCCGCGAATGCGTCCAAGCTCGTCCGCACCCTCTTCGAACGCGACGCACCACTGCTGGCGGTCGCCGCGATCGCGCTCCTCGCCGCGCTCGGCGCGATGGCCGCTCGGCGCCACGCGTCCCGCACCGCTCCGGACGATTCGTCCGGCACCCAGGCGCCCGTCTTCCCCGTGGTGATCTGGTTCTTCGCCACGCTCGGCGTCGTCCTCACCGAGTCGCCGATGTGGCGGAATCACGTCGCGCACGTTGCGGTGCCGTTGGCAATCCTGGCCGGGGTCGCCCTGATCTCGTCGCGCGTTCGGGCGGTCGCCGTCGTGATCGCGTTGCTGTTCGCGCCGTGGTCGATCGTGCACCTCGGTGAACTCCTGCGACCCCAGCCGGCCACCGGACGCACCGCGCAACTCGAACGTCGGCTACGAGCGCTCCCCGACGGCGCGTTGGTGATCAGCGACACCCCCGGCCTCGTGTGGCGTGCAGGTCGTCGCGTGCCCGACCGTTTCGTCGACGTCTCGATCCTGCGCATCACGTCGCCCACGGCGTCGTTGCGCCTCACGGGTGCCGACATCGTCCGCTCCGCCGCGCGTCACGACGTCTGCGCGGTGGTGCGCTGGTCCGGCCAACGCTTCACCCATTTCCCGCGTCTGGGCGCGCAGCTCCAGGCGATCGGCTACCAACCCACTCTGGAGCACCCGCGCAGTCCCGAGGTGCTGTGGATCAAGAAGGGGTGCGACCCAGTCGATCGAACCAGCGCAGCGGCGGAACCCGATCGATCACCGCGCTGAACGACACGAGTTCGGACACGATGTTCAGCACGATCAGCGCGATGAAGATTCCGTTCCGCGCGGTACGAGAACATTCGAGCACCACCACGAGGCCGAGCACCCCACCGAGGACGTTCGCGCCCGTGTCGCCCAGCATGACTCGCTCGCGCAGATCCTCGGGGAGCACGCCGACCGCCGCTCCCATCAGCGGCGCCACGGCCACTCCCACCGGGCCGGTACCGGCGATAATCGCCAGCGGTACGTACGCGACCAATGAACACTTCACCACCCGACCCGGCGCTCGGTCGAGCAGATTCGCGAGGTTCGCGGCCAGCGCGATCAACACGGCGTCGGCGACGAGGCGTTGCCAAGTGACGAAGCCCGGAACGGCCGCCAGCACCAGTGCGATCGCCGCACCGCCAAGGAGCTTCACCATGCCGCTTGTCAAACGACCGTGCGCCAGCGCGATCACGTGGCCTCTGAACCCGCGGTCTTCACCACCGAGCATGTCGTCGACGAAACCGAGCAGCCCGAATCCGAATGCGGCGTAGACGATCAGGGGGCGCGCCGCGTTGACGCCGGGCTCGTCGCCCAGTCCGAGCGCGCCGAATCCCGACCGTCCGGCCTCCACGACGAGCACCGCCATGATCAACACCAGCCCAGCCGCGGTAAACACCCGACGACCGCGGAAGTTCTCACGCGCGAGCACCGGGACGCTCCACAGCTCACGCCCGGTCTGGAGCAGGAACCGCACGGCGAGGAATCCGACCACCCACGCGAGGAGTACTGGCACCGCCTCAGTCTGCCCGCCCGGCGCGGACTGGGCGCGGAGCGCCGAACGAGCGACCGGGCCGGGCCGGGCGTTACCGTGCGCTCGGAACCGTTGCGATCTTCTCGGGCACCGCTCGATCGCGTCCCAGGCCGTAGTTGCCGACTGTGCCGAGCGCCAGCTCGGAGAGCGCCAACGCCGCGCCGACCCGACCCTCGGTCCGCTCGAGATCGTCGACCGTGCTGATGTGATTGGCCAGCCCCGGCTGCTTCAGGACTGCGTCGATCCAACCGGCCCGATCCGGACCCACATCGGATGCGGCGAACACTTCTCCGACTACGACGGACGCGCCGCCGTCGAGCACACCCCCCGCGACCGCCGGCGTGACATCGGCGGGAACCAGGTGACCCGGCCCTCCCATCGCCAGCACGCGCGCCGTCGATCCGACAAAGTCGGTGGCGACCGGCGATGGGCTGCCCGCGACACCGGCGAGCGTGACGAACTTCGCGTCCACGAGCTTGACGAGGACATCGTCCGCGATGGGCGGCGTCGCGATCGTGAGTCTTTGACCAAGCATGCGTGCGGCCGCGCTGCGCAAGGCCGCGCGGTCACGCGTCGTGAGTCCGGTCGCGGCACGGAGCGCGGCCGCGGCGTCGGCCGATTCGAGCTTCCACGAATCCTCGAGCCACACCACGCCGGGAACCGTTGCTCCGGCTTGGCGAACGAGACCACCTTGGCGATCGACTGCGTCACCGTCCGTGCCCCGCTCAGCAACGACGTTCACTCGAACCGCGGTCAACGAACGCGCAACGGTGTACCCGGCGGTTTCGTCGACGAAGTCGCCGAGCTTGCCGATCTCGCCTTGGAGCTTGTCGTTCCGGTCCCGCTGCGCGTCGGTCAGGCGCTGAACCCTCGTGATCCGACTCTGGAGACTGTCGATCACGCCGCGGCCGACGAAAGACGCGCCCATCACCGTGCCGATCGCGATGGCCAAGAAGACCGCGAGAATGGAGACCACGTGGTACCGAAAGTTGATCATCAAGCCTCAGTGGGTGATCGAGTACCAAAGATCGTCGAGCGTGAAACGGATCCCGTCAAAGTAGGTGTGCAAGGGCTGAGCAACGAGACCGATGACGATGATCGTGACGATCGCCGCCAGGATGAGGATTGTGACGTCACGCCGCCGGATCCGACCCTCGTAGAGTCGGTTCACACCCTTCGCGTCCACTAATACCGGGCCCAAACGCAAGCGCGTCAGGAACGTGGACGCCATACCTTTGCGACCTTTGTCGAGCATCTCGACCATCGTCGAGTGCGTACCGACCGCAACGATGAGCGAGGCACCGGCCTCATAGGCGAGCAGCATCGCCACGTCTTCGCTCATGCCCTCGGCCACGAACTCTTGGTAGTCCGTGCCCGGGATCAGGCCCAGCTCCTCGAGATTCTCCCGGCCCGGTGCACGGCCGTCAGGGTGCACGTGATGCAAGAGCTGCGCCCCGCAATGGACCGCGCCGTGGGACAACGAATCGAAGTCACCGATGATGATGTCGGGTGTGAATCCGAGATCGAGGAGCGCGTCGGCACCACCATCTACCCCGATGAGCACCGGTTCGTACTCGCGCAGGTACGCCTTGAGTGCGGCGAGGTCGCTCTTGTAGTCGTGGCCGCGCACCACGACCATGGCGTGGCGCCCCTCGAATTTGGTGTGCATGTCGGGGAGATCGAGCGGCTCGAACATGAGCTTGGCTTCGTGGGAGATGTACTCGAGCGTGTTCGCCGCGAACCGTTCCAACTCCTCGCCGATGTTGGCCCGCGCGGCCTCCATCGCAGCCTCGACGCTCTCGACGTTCCGAACAGCACCGTGCGCGAGCACCCGGCCATCGAGTTCGATCACCGCGTCGTCGCCCTCGAACTCGATCGCTATTTCGACGCCCTCTCCGATCTCGGTGAGCAGCTCCGGGCCACAGTTGTCGACGAGGGGAATCCCGGCTTCCACCAGCCGTATCGGCCCGCCATTGGGGTAACGACCGGTGATGGATTCCGCCGCGTTGACAACTGCGCTCACCCCGGCCGCGATCAAACCCTCGGCCGCGACACGATCGATGTCGGCGTGGTCGATGACCGCGATCTCACCGAACTGCATCCGCTTGGTGAGGTCCTTCGTACGCCGATCGACGCGAGCGACGGCCCGAAGGGGCGCGCGCGCCGGCACGGTCGACGTACTCCCCCGGCGTCTCACGAGGTGGATCCCGCGCGTTCGAGGAGCTCCTCGGCGTGTCGGCGCGCGTGGTCAGACTCCTCGACCCCGGCCAGCATGCGGGACAACTCGCTCACCCGGTCTTCCCTTTCCGCCACCGCGGCAGCCGCGATCGTGCGCCCGCCAACGTCACCCTTGCGCACGACGACCTGCGTGCGGGCACATGCCGCGACCTGCGCGAGGTGGGTCACGCAGAGTACTTGGGCGTCCGCGGCAAGGTCGGCCAGGGCTCGGCCGACCGCCGCCCCGGCCTCACCGCCGACTCCGGCGTCCACTTCGTCGAAGACCAGCGTCCGGCCGCCGGGGACGGCGCCCGAGGTTTGGGCCGCAACCCGCACCGCCAACAACGCTCGGGAGCGTTCGCCGCCGGACGCCACCCGCGCCAGCGGACCCGGCGGTTCGCCCGGGTTCGCGGCAAGGAACATCACGACCTCGTCCGCGCCGTCATCGACCATTGGACCGGCGTCGACCTCCACATGGATGCTCGCCCCCGGCATCGCCAGCTCACGGAGCTGCGTTGTGACCGCAACCGCGAACGGTCCGGCGGCGGCCCGACGCTCGGCCCGCAGGGAAAGCGCGGCGGCATCGACGGCCGTGAGCGCGTCGGCGCGGGCCCACTCGAGCTGTTCGACGCGTTCGTCGTGGCTGCGCAACGCGACGAGACGCGCGTTTGCATCGTCGCGGAATGCAATGACATCGGCGAGATTCGCGCCGTACTTACGTCCGAGTTCGCGGAACAGCTGACGCCGAGCGCGCACGACCTCGAGTCGTGACGGATCATCGACGACCGCCTCGAACTGCTCGCGCAGGTCGTGCGCCAACTCGCCGGCGTCCACTTGCAACGCACGCAGCCGCGCCTCGGCACCCGCGAGCGGGGCTCGTCCGCTCATCGCCGTCACTCCTGACGCAATGCCGTCGGCGACCGTGTCGTCGAGCGCACTACGCGCGGCCTGGAGCGCGTCGCGCAGGCCCTGGGCATCCGCGAGTTGCTGTTCCTCGTCCTCGAGGGTCGCGTCTTCGAAAGAATCGTCAAGTCCTGCGGCGTCGAGCTCGCCAACCTGGAATTCCAACAACGAGATCTCGCGCTCCCGCATGCGCGTGTCGCCGCCGAGCTCGGCCAGCTGCGCATCGACTTCGGACAACGTCGCGCGAGCAGTCCGGTATCCCTCGAGCGCCGTCGCCGCGGACTTACCCGCGAACGCGTCCAGAATCCGGCGTTGGGCGGACGGCTCCAGCAGGGCTTGATGCGCGTGTTGCGCGTGCAAGTCCAGGAGCTCGACGGCCCGCTGGGCGAGCTCCGCGGCCGAGGCCAACCGACCGTCGATGTACGCGCGACTGCGCCCGACCGCGGGCACCACCCGGGCCAGTACCACCTCGTCGCCCGCATCGTTCTCAAACCGACCTTCGACCCGGGCCTCCGACGCGCCGTCGCGCACGATGCCGGCGTCGGCGCGTTCACCCGCGAGCAGCGCGATCGCACCCGTGATCAGTGTCTTACCCGCTCCGGTCTCGCCGGTGATCGCGGTGAGCCCCGGACCGATGAGCAGGTGAAGCTCGTCGATGATGCCGAGGTCGGTGACGCGCAGTTCCAACAACATCAGCGGTCGGCCAACCCGAACTTCGCCTTCAGGATCTGGTGGAAGTCACGCGGGGCGAACGTGATCATCCGCGCCCGATCCACTCCGCACGTGCACGTGACGACCGCCCCGGGTTCCAACTCCCCCAGCTCGCGACCGTCGAGCGTGAGGACCGCGGGCCGATCGGTCACGAGGAGGTCGAGCTGTTCGTGGTCGTCGAGCACCAATGTGCGGTCGAACAGCATGTGCGGCGACACCGGGGTCATCAGGAAGCACGCCAGACGCGGCGAGACGATCGGACCGCCGGCCGAGAACGAATACGCGGTCGACCCGGTGGGCGTGGCCACGATCACACCGTCGGCGGCGTACGTCGTGAACGACGCGCCGTTCACGATCACTTCGAAGCGCACCAATCGACCAGGATGGGGCTTCTCCAGGACCGCTTCGTTGAGCGCGATCCACTCGCCTCCCGCGACACCCTTCGACGCCACCCGCACCGCGAGCGTGGTGCGCTCACTCACGGTGTAGTTCCCCGCATGCAGCGCGACGAGCGCGTGATCGAGCCCGACCGGCTCGATCTCGGTGAGGTATCCCATCTGTCCACAGTTCACGCCGAGCACCGGGACGCCGCGCGCCGCGACCATCGCCACGGCCCGCAACATCGTGCCGTCGCCGCCGAAGGAGATCACCGCATCGAGTCCCCCCACGAGCGCGTCGGGAATCGGATCGCGGAGCGGTCCGGTCTCGACGAGCGTGGTCTCGATGTCGTGCGCGGCGCACCACGACGCTGTCTGCCGCGCGAGATCGTGGGCCTCGACTCGATCCGGATGCGCGACGACGCCGAGGCGACGTACCGGGGTCAACACGCGGCATCCCCTTCGGCCGGGGCGACGGGGCCGGCCACGTCATCTAACACGTCAGCGTGCACAATGCTTTCGCTCCGGCCGGCCCGCGCGAGGAACTCGACGTTTCCATCGGCCCCCCGGAGTGACGATCGGATGACGTCACCAACAATCAGGCCCGCGTCGGCCAACCCCTCGACGACCTCACCGAGTACCGCCCGGTGCACTGCCGGATCACGGACCACACCTCCACTTCCGACTCGATCGCGTCCCGCTTCGAACTGCGGCTTGATCAGCAGCACGAAACGGGCCTCGGGTGTGGTCAGTCGAAGGAGCGCGGGCGCCACCGTGCAAAGCGAGATGAACGACAGGTCGCCGACGGCGAACTCGGCCGGGCCGCCGGGCAGGTCGTCCAGGGAGCGCAAGTTCGTACGTTCGAGAACTTCGACGCGCGCGTCCGTGCGGAGCGACCACGCGAGTTGGCCGTGCCCGACATCGACGGCCGCCACGTGCGCGGCGCCCCGTTGCAGGAGGCAGTCGGTGAACCCGCCCGTGGACGCGCCGGCGTCGAGCACGCGTGCGCCGGTAACGTCAAGTGACCAGTGGTCGAGCGCGCCATCGAGCTTGTCGCCGCCGCGCGATACGAACCGAGACGGCAGTCCCGCGACCACGACCGACTCGTTCGCGTCGACCTGTCTCGCCGCGGTGAGGGCCGGTGCACCGTTGACCGTCACCCGGCCCGCTCCGATGGCGTCCACCGCGCGCGCACGACTGGACACGAGGCCACGCCGCACCAGCTCGGCATCGAGCCGTCGACGCAACGGAGGTTTACGACGCCCGCGCCGCGCGGGTCGTGGTCGTGTCGGAGTCGGTCACGAAGCCTTCTTGGCTGCAGTCTTCTTCGCGGCCGTCTTCTTGCGGACTGGCTTCTTACCCGTCTTCTTCGCCGCGGACTTCTTGGCGCCGTCGGTCTTCTTGGCCGCAGACTTCTTCGCCGCCGCGGGCTTCGACGCCTTCGATGCCTGGCTCACGAGCTTCGCTTCGAGTCGGGCGAGGTCGTCCTTGGTCGCGATGCCGAGCGTCTTCACTTGGCGCCCGATCTCTTGGCGCACGAGCTCCATCATCGAATCGGTGCGCCGACGGCTCTCGTCCACCAAGTCGTCGACGAACTCCTGCACCTGGTTCTGCGCGAGTTGACCCTGCGCCACCAGCTCTTTCGCGCGTCCGCGCGCTTGGGTTCGGGTGACCGCGACGAACTCGACTCCCGCGTTGAGGTACTTGGCCCAGTCGGGGGTTTGTGGCATACCGGTACTCCTGAAAAATGGGTTCCTCACGGTAGCCCTCCAGCCCCATGACCCGGGGTACCGAACGGCGAGACCCGGTCGCTCATCCTCGCCCGTTTACAGCTGTGCCGCCAATGTGGCGAGGTCGGGTGCGACCCAGGCCGGCGCCGGATCGTGCGGTATCGGCTCAGTGGGGTCGTGACCACCGATTCCGGAAAGCACCATGGCGAACGGCCAGCCGAGGCGGCGGGCGAGCTCGC
>JANYLF010000009.1 GCA_025357995.1 Acidimicrobiia bacterium
CCGCCGCGACCACCGCACCAACGTGTCGCGTTCCTCATCAGTGAGCGTCAACGGCTGCTTCGGCCGACCCCGGTTCCCCATACCTCGCAGTATGAACTATCCCAACCAATAACGCGAGCTATTCCTGAAGCAGGGCACTAGGGGACGAGGCTCAGGCTGGTGACGGGGGCAAGGCCGTTGTGGGTGAGTGTCCAGGTTGCTCCCGCGTCGGTGGATTCGTACACATCGCCTTTCGGGGTGCCGAACGCGGCATGCGCACCGGAGCCGTCGAGCGCGTGACTGTCGACGTTGCCGTCGATCCAGTCGGTGACGCGATCGAAGCGTTCCGTGGCGTGAATGTTGGTGCGGTAGATCGCGCTCTGCTTGCCTCGCGGACCCTCCGACGCGCTGACGAGAATCGCTTGGTCGGGTACCGCGACCGCTCGGCAGTACGTGGCGTGCAGACCGCGCGCCTGCGCACTCCACGTGAGCCCCGCGTCGTTCGATACCAACAAGCCGACGGCCGCCGCGGCAACGACGAAATCGGCGCGACCCCACACCGACCGCACCTGGTGCACGTCGTCGTGGATGTCGACGGTCGGTGCCCACGTGCGTCCACCGTCGGCCGAGCGGGCAATGCCTCCGACGTGCACATTGGCCAGCAGCACGTTGTCCGGCGTGCACGCGAGCGACCGCACTTCGGGTGGCGCACCCCACGGCGTGTACCAGTCGGCGCGGCCGATCACCTGGTCGAACCCCTCGAGTTGATCGAGCCGGCCTTGGCCCAGCCGCACGAGATGTGCACCCTCGGTGCCGACGATGATCCCGCCGGGCGCGTCGACGGCGCACAGGATGCCCGGTACCTCTCCCAGCTCCGTCCATCTCGTGTCGTGGCGCCACAGGACGCGTCGACTCCCCGCGATCACGACGTCGCCGAAGACCCGAACCGGACCGCCGACGGTGGTGGTCGCGTTGGCGCCTCCACCCGCCGCGCACTCGATCAGGCCAATAGCTGTCGCGATTCGCAACCTCATGGTGCTCCTGTCGGGCTGAGGTCTGTCTCGTCGGCGTGTTCGCGAAACGCCTTGAGGACCTCTGTCCATACCGTGGGCGGCGCGACGTACGGAGCATTGGTGGCCACGCGAGTCACGAGTCCCGCGGCGCGTCGCGCGAGCTCGTGTCCACATTCCGCGGGCGTCCCCCGGATCGCGATCAGGTCGAACAGCTCGTCGTCGACCACCGACACCATTGCGTTCCAGTCGCCCTGTTTCGATAACACGTGCAGTTCGGGCTGGAGTGCACCTCGGTCGTGGTGCTCCAACACCGGCCGGTAGGCGGGGGTCGAGGCGTAGAACGCGATCTGCGCGCGGGTCGCGTTCTCGGCGGCGATTCGAGCCTCTTCATCGACCCCGGTCGCGATCATCACCGGCCATGCGATCTCGAAGTCGTGATGCTTGCCGCGCGCCCCGGTCCGGAGTGTGGGCAGCGTCCGCGTGCGCAGGTAGTCAGGCGTGCTGAACGGATGTACGAAAAATCCGTCGGCCACATCGCCGGCGACGCGGGTCATCGCCGGACCCACCCCCGCGAGAAAGATCGGCGGTGGACCGCATGGGACTCGTTCCGGTGTGAAAAAGGGAGTCATGAGGGTGTGTCGGTAGTACGTGCCATCGAACTGCAGTGGCGCGCCCTCGCTCCAGCACGAGAAGATGGCACGGAGCGCGCCCACGAACTCGCGCATGCGGGCGGGCGGGTCGGACCACGTCATCGCGAATCGCTTCTCGATGTGCGGCCGGATCTGTGATCCGAGCCCGATGATGGCCCGTCCCCTGGACGCGGCGTTGAGGTCCCACGCGAGGTTCGCGACGGTCATGGGATTTCGAGCGAACGCGATCGCGACCGCGGTCATGAGCTCGAGCGTGTGCGTGTGCTCGGCCGCGAGCATGAGTCGGAGGAACGGATCGCGCGGGCCCTCGAAGGTGTACAGGCCGTCGAAGCCGTCGGCCTCGACCCCGGTCGCGATGGCTGGAACGTCCCGAAGCCCGGCGGCCACGAGCGGTGCGTCCACTTTCACGCGCGGCACCGTAGTGAATGACTGCCTGACTGCTCGTTCGCTCGGGTTGGTGACGCCGTCAATGCGTCGGGACGCTACCTCGCGTGCTCGCTACGCTCGGTTGCTATGACGGACATGAAACCCCGCAGCCACGAAGTGACCGACGGTATGGAGCGTGCCCCGGCGCGGGCGATGCTGCGGGCGGTTGGGATGACCGACAACGACTGGGACAAGGCGCAGGTTGGGGTGGCGTCGAGTTGGAACGAGGTCACCCCGTGCAACCTGCCGCTCGACCGGCTGGCCAAGAGGGCGAAGGACGGCGTGCGCGACGCCGGCGGGTTTCCGATGGAGTTTGTCACGATCGCCGTGAGTGACGGGATCTCGATGGGCCACGAGGGCATGCGCGGGTCGCTCGTGAGCCGCGAGATCATCGCCGACTCGGTCGAATGTGTCATGCACTCCGAGCGGCTCGACGCGCTCGTCACGTTCGCCGGGTGCGACAAGAGCCTCCCCGGCATGTTGATGGCCGCGGCGCGTCTCAACCTGCCAAGCGTGTTCCTTTACGGCGGATCGATCATGCCTGGTCGGTACAAGGATCAAGCGCTCGACGTCGTGAGTGTGTTCGAGGCGGTTGGTGCATGTGCGGCGGGAACGCTGACCGAAAACGAGCTCGGCGAGATCGAGCGGCGCGCGTGCCCGACCGAAGGGTCCTGCGCGGGGATGTTTACCGCGAACACGATGGCTTCGGTCGGTGAAGCGATCGGGATGAGCCTGCCGGGGAGCGCGTCGCCCGCGGCCGTCGACCGGCGCCGTGACGACTTCGCGTTCGAGAGCGGTCGCGCGGTCATGAACCTGATCGAGCTCGATATCCGCGCGCGTCAGATCATGACCAAGGAAGCATTCGAGAACGCGATCTCGGTGGTGATGGCGCTCGGCGGCTCCACCAACGCGGTGCTGCACCTCCTCGCGATTGCCAATGAAGCGCGCGTGGAGCTCGAGCTCGACGACTTCAACCGCATCGGCGCGCGCGTACCGCACATTGCCGACACCAAGCCCCACGGCAAGTACCACATGTTCGATATCGATCGCATCGGCGGCGTTCCCGTGGTTCTGCGCGAGCTGCTCGACGCGGGACTGTTGCACGGCGACTGCATGACGGTGACCGGGAAGACCATGGCGGAGAACTTGGCTGTCCTCGATCCCCCCGCGCCCGACGGCGAGGTGGTGCACCCACTCAGCGCGCCGATCAACGTGCAGGGGGGTATCGCGATCCTGCGTGGTTCCATGGCGCCAAACGGCGGGGTCGTGAAGATCGCCGGCCTCGACAATCTGCGCTTCGACGGCACCGCGCGCGTCTTCGACGGCGAGGAGTTCGCGATGGAGGCGATCCTCGCGGGCAAGATCAACTCGGGCGACATTGTGGTCATCCGCTACGAAGGTCCGAAGGGCGGACCGGGCATGCGAGAGATGCTCGCGGTGACCGGCGCGATGAAGGGTGCCGGGCGCGGTGCCGACGCGGCGCTCATCACGGATGGCCGGTTCAGCGGTGGCACGCACGGATTCTGTGTGGGCCACGTGGCGCCCGAGGCCGTCGACGGTGGGCCGATCGCGTTCGTGCGTGATGGCGACCGCATCGTGATCGACGCGGGCGCACACACGATCGATCTCATGGTCGACGATGCCGAGCTTGAGGCCCGCAAGGCCGATTGGAAGCTTCCCGAGCCGCGCTACACGAGTGGATTCTTGGCGAAGTACGCGCGGCTCGCGCAGGGCGCGGAGACGGGTGCCATCACCAACGTCTAATCGTCACCCGACGGTCCCGTTCGCGATGTGATCAGCCACGGGATCGGGACCGTTCAGTACGCACTGCAGCGCGTCGATTTGGCGCGCGAGCGAGCCCATCGCGGTGCACTCGGCCGCGAGCACGGTGTGGTCCGGTAGGACGAAGAACAGCGATTTGATCTTGGCGAGCGCGCCGGGTCGGTGCAGGTTGGTCTGGAGTCGCACCGAGTGCACCGGCCATTCGCCGAGGATCTCCTTCGGGCGTCCCATGGCCGATTGCTGGAAGACGAGAAACCGCTGATTGGTTGCCACCGCGAGCGCGCCGCGGGCGCCGACGCTCACGGTACTGGCGCGAAATGCACCCACCGAGCGCCAGTCCTTACCCGCTTGATACGAGGCACCGGCCGCGCCCAACGCGCCGCCGAGCAACCCGCCTATACCGACGTACGCGCCCGCGTGGGCCGCAGTGCCGCGTGCGGTGAGTGGCGCGGCGGCGAGGAATTCCTCACCGGGTTGGAGCGCGTCGGATGCGTGGCGGCGAATCTTCTGGAGAACGTTCAAAGCCATGGACGGACAATCGGTGACGGTGTTGTCCTGCTGAAGCTCTGGAAATTTCGATTCGGGCGATTCGGGGAGGCTCGCTGAATGTCAGAGATATCGGTGCCGGATGGCCCGGTGCCGACGAACTCGCCAGACTCTCGGAATGCCCGAAATGTTGGAGGCCGAGGCCGCGCGCGCATTGATCGCCGATCGTGCGCTGTATCGGAAGATCGCGAACGTGCACGCTCCCGATTCGTGGTTCTTGAAGCGCGGGCTCACCCCGCGGATGGCGCGGTCGATTCTCCCCGGTCTGGCGCTCACTGCGGCTCGCAGACGCGGCAAGTTGTTGATGATCGACACCGCATCGTCGAGCGCCGATGGCCCGGTGTTGGCGATGCACCTCGGCATGAGTGGTCGGATCCTCGTCGACGGTGAAGCTGCGGGAGACCCGTTGCTCTACGCGGCGAATGGGGACAATCCCAAGTGGCGCCGGTTCGGACTGAAGTTCGCCGACGGTGGCACGTTGTACGTGCGCGACCCACGTCGCCTCGGCGCCGTCGAACTCGACCCCGACGAAGATCGCCTCGGCCCCGATGCCGCGACGGTGAAGTTGGGGTACGTGCGCGGGATTCTCGAACGCAGTCACGCTCCGGTGAAGGCGGTGTTGATGGATCAATCGCGCATTGCCGGGCTCGGAAACTTGCTGACCGACGAAGTCTTGTTCCGGGTCGGTGTCGATCCCGCACGCGTCGCGGCCACGCTCACCGACGACGAGGTGCGCGCGATCGCACGCGCTATCTCGGTGACGGTGCGCACGTTGGGCACGCGCGGGGGCTCGCACACCGGCGACCACATGGTGGCGCGGTTCCCCGGTGCGTACTGCCCGCGCGACGGCGCGCCGATGCTTCGCCGTACCGTCGGCGGTCGCACCACCTACTCCTGCTCCGCGCACCAACGCTGAGCGCAGGGTCGGGCACGGCGCCAAGCCGCTAGGTTTCCGACTTCGCGACGAAGGGGCTCCACCATGGCGTTGAAGATTGTTGGCGCAGGTGTCGGGCGAACCGGCACCCATTCGCTCAAGATCGCACTCGAGCAGTTGCTCGGTGGCACGTGTCATCACATGATCGAGATCTTCGAGCGACCGGACCAGATCGAGGGATTCACGCGTGCGTTCGACGGTGAGCCGGTCGACTGGTCGGCGCTCCTCGCGGACTTCACCGCCATGGTCGACTTTCCCGGCTCCTTGTTCTGGCGCGAGATCGCGGCGGCGAATCCGGATGCGCCGATCCTGCTCTCGAGTCGTCCGGCCGAGGACTGGTACCGCAGTGCGTCGAACACCATCTTCCTCGCGTTCGACAAGGTGCCGCCCGAGCTGGACCCGTGGATGAAGGCGGTCCGCCGCGGGCTGCACGACCGGTTCAGCGACGACTTCGAGAACAAGGACGCGATGATCGCGGCGTACGAGAAGCACAACGCGGAGGTGCGCGCCGAGGTACCCGCCGATCGGCTGATCGACTGGACCCCGAGCGACGGTTGGGGCCCGATCTGCGCGGCGCTGGATCTGCCGGTCCCCGCCGAGCCGTTCCCGGTGACCAACACCACGAGCGAGTTCCGGCAGATGATGGGGATCGACCAGCCGCAGTAGCGCGATTTCCGCTACGTCGACGTGACCGCGGTCCGCAAGATGTCCGGGATCTGACCCATCGCGGCGGCCATGCCTTCGTCCATACCCATAGTGAGCAGCTGGTCCATTGCCGCGGTCGACGAGAACGTCGTCTCGACCGCCATGCGGGTCGTGTCCGGCGAGATTTGTGTGATCGCGACGCGGATGATGCTCGTCTCCGGGTTGGGGTTGCCGGCGTCATCGGCGAAGCCGGCCTCGAACTCGAAACGCTGCGGCGCGTCGACGGTCAACGCGCGCCACCAACCGTGATGGCGAACGCCTTCGGGGCTGGTCATGAAATAGGCGATGCCGCCACCGGGCGTGAAGTTGTGGTTCACGAACGTCGCCGGGTACATGGGCGGACCCCACCACTGCTCGAGGAGGCGTGGGTTCTCCCACAGTTGCCACACCGCCTCGATCGGGGCCTCGAACTCGGCGGTGATGGTCAGGGTCAGACGCTCGGCATTCCGCTCGACGTTGGTCACGGTCATGGCTTGGCTCGCTTTCTGGTCGTGGTGAGGACGTCGCCGAATCGATCGATGCGTTCCCGCCATACGGATTCGAGGTTGTCGAGCGCGCGGTGCGCGGCCCGAACGGATTCGATGTTGGCGCGGACGCGTTGCTCGCGTCCGGTGCGCTCCTTGGTCACGAGCCCGGCGCGCTCGAGTACCGCGACGTGTTTCTGCACCGCGGCGAAGCTCATGGGGTACAGCCGCGCTAGCTCGGACACGGAGTGATGGCTGATCAGTGAGCGGCGGACGATGTCGCGCCGGAGCACAAGGGCGAAGTCGAACGGGTCGGAGGGTGTCAGACGTTGAAGCGGAACTCGACGACGTCGCCGTCGGCCATCACGTAGTCCTTGCCTTCGATGCGCACGCGGCCCCGGGACTTGGCCTCGGCCATCGAGCCGGCGTCGACCAGATCCGCGAAGCTCACGACTTCCGCCTTGATGAAGCCGCGTTGGAAGTCGGTGTGGATGACGCCCGCGGCCTGCGGTGCGGTCCAACCCTGGTGGATGGTCCACGCCCGCGACTCCATCGGGCCGGCGGTGAGATACGTCTGCAAACCGAGCGTGTGGAACCCGACGCGTGCGAGCTGGTGCATCCCGGGCTCGTCTTGGCCCACGCTCGCGAGCAACTCGGCCGCGTCGTCGTCGTCGAGCTCGAGCAGTTCGGCTTCGAGCTTCGCGTTGAGGAACACCGCGTCGGCCGGTGCGACCAAGGCGCGCATCTCCGCGTGAAGCGCCGCGTCGGTGAGGCCGCCTTCGTCGACGTTGAACACGTAGATGAACGGCTTCGCGGTCATGAGTGAGAGCTCGCGCAACAAGCTCACGTCGATCCCCGCGGCGGCCGCGCCCGAGAAGAGCGTGGTCCCGGCCTCGAGCAGTGTCTGCGCTGCGAGCACTGCGTCGAGCACCGCTCGCTCGGTCTTCTTGCCCTTCACTTCCTTCTCGATGCGCGGGATCGCCTTCTCGATCGTCTGCAGATCCGCGAGCATGAGCTCGGTGTGCACGACCTCGATGTCGTCACGGGGATCGACCTGACCGGACACGTGGATCACGTCGTCGTCGACGAAGACGCGTACGACTTGGCAGATCGCGTCGGCCTCGCGGATGTTGGCGAGGAACTTGTTGCCGAGCCCCTCGCCTTCACTCGCTCCCTTGACGATTCCCGCGATGTCCACGAATGACACGGTCGCGGGGACGAGCTGCTTGCTCGTGAAGATCTCGGCGAGCACGTTCAGCCGGGGGTCGGGGAGTGGAACCACGCCGACATTGGGTTCGATCGTCGCGAACGGGTAGTTGGCCGCGAGCGCGTCGGCCTTGGTGAGCGCGTTGAACAGCGTCGATTTGCCGACGTTCGGGAGTCCGGCGATACCGATGGTGAGAGCCACGAGGGTCGAACCTAGCGGCGGATGTGGATCGCGCTGGTAACGCGACGACCGGGCTTGCGACTGGTCAATCGCAGTGTTGCCACGTCAGCGAGCACCACAGCCGAGGGCGTCGTTCAGTACCGCGCACGCTTGGTCAAGACGGTCCGGCGAGAGCACGGCGACCCGGCGTCGGAATGCGACTCGTGGCAGGGTATGCAGGTTGTCGAAGGACGCAACGCAGTCTCGTCGCAGGCCGTCGGCGTCGCCGAGTTTCAGCTCCGACATCACGCCGCGGATGGTGTTGGTCAACTGCGCGACGACAATCCCGTCGATTCGATCCGCCACCGGGTCACGGGTCAGAACCAGGACGGGACGGTCGCCGCCGTGGCCGGTGGCCGCGAACCAGATCTCACCGCGTTTCACGATGCGAACACCGTGGCCCAATCGGTACCGGGCTCATCTTCGATCCACTGCTCGTTCGACCAGCCAGTGGTTTCCTGCGGAGTCAGCGGTATCCGGGCGTAGGTCTGAGCGTCTCGTT
The DNA here is from genome assembly GCA_025357995.1 of Acidimicrobiia bacterium. Classification (GTDB taxonomy): domain Bacteria; phylum Actinomycetota; class Acidimicrobiia; order IMCC26256; family JAENVU01; genus JAENVU01. Next base: position 8,428 of record JANYLF010000009.1, read on the forward strand.
CGCACGCCAATCGGTACAGCAGCTCTTTGACCGCTTGCACCAGCAGCTCCGACTTCGTGGTGCCCGAGCGGGTCGCCTCCGCGTCGAGCGCTTGCACGACCCGATCGTCGGCCCGAAAGCTCACTGTCGTTGTCATGCGATCAGTATACAAACTGTCGTGCGATCTGCAATCGCAGAGGTGGATGATTCCAGAACGCCTGCAGTAGCGGTCTCGGATTCCGGCGCGACCCGCCCGCCGGTACGCTCCGGCCGACATCAGGGGGTGAAGACGGCAGTGGATTGTGGGCAGTGCGGTACCGGCAACCGGGACGGCGCGCGGTTCTGTCGCGGGTGCGGCCAGGCGCTGGCCCGTCGCTGCGCCTCCTGTGGCGCCGAGTTGATCCCGGACTCACAGTTCTGCGACGGGTGCGGGACTCCGGTCGACGCGACCATGCCATCCGACGCGTCGACCCCGGAGGCAGGCACGGCGGTCCGCAAGACCGTGACGGTCCTGTTCGCCGATCTCGGCGGATCGACCGGATTCGGTGAGCGGACCGACGCCGAGGTGTCGCGGCAGGTGCTCGCCCAGTACCACGCACTCCTGC
>JANYLF010000024.1 GCA_025357995.1 Acidimicrobiia bacterium
ACGTGGACGCGACTCTGGCGGGCGCCGACGTCGGGATGGCGCACTTCGAGATGACTCCGATCGAGATCGCCGGGGACGACCACTCGCTGACCGCGACCCGGTGGCACAACGGCGATGGGTTCGAGCTCGAGTGGCTCCTCGTCACCGAGGTCGACGCCGACGGCCGCATTCTGCGAATCACGAACTTCGACGTCGAGGACCGCGCCGCGGCCTCGGCGCTCCTGCACGAATGGACCGCAGAGCCACAACTCAGCGAGCGGATGACCGAGAGTTCTGCGGTGCGCATGGACGCCCTGGCCCGCGGCGACCGCGAGGCGGTGCTCGCCACCTACGCGCCCGACTTCGTGCGCGAGGACCGCCGCCGGGGCATCAACTTCGGCACGTCGAACCGCGAAGAGACCGTCGACGCGCTCCTCGCCGGGAACGACGTCGGGCTCGGCAATCGCGACTTCACGACCGTCGAGGCAATCGGCGACAACTTCGCGCTCGGCGAGTTCCGGATGAGTCACGACGACGGCTTCGAGCTCGTCTACCTGCTCGCCGCAGAACAGGACGACGAGGGCCGCCTCCGCCGCGCCACCAACTTCGACCTCGAAGACCGTAGTGAGGCCTCGGCGCTTCTCCACGAGTGGGCCGCCGAGCGCGGACAGCTCGACGAACCGCCGACAAACGCCATAACCCGCGCCCTCGAAGCGTTCCCCGCGCTGTACGCCGCGTGCGACTGGGAACGATTCGCGGCGGAGTACGCGGATTCGTCCATGGTCGTCGACGATCGTCGTTCCGCGGTGAGCGCCGGGATCGTCCCGGGCCGCGACGCGGTCATGGGACTCGTACGCGGCCTGTACGACGTCGGGTTCCGAACCGTCTCCAACGTCCCGGTGGCCGTTCGCGGCGATCGACTCGCGCTGTTCCGCCGCGTCTGGCACAACTCGGAAGGCTTCGACCTGCCGATGCTGGTCCTCGTCGAGGCCGCGCCGTCCGGACTGGTCGGTTACCAGGTCATGTGGGACCTCGAAGATCTCGACTCCGCGACGGCCGAACTCGACCGCCGTTTCGCCGAGGTCGAGATACCGACCTCCAACCTCTCGAACGCCGCGACCCGAGCGATGGAGCCGTACCCCGAAAAGTTCGCGGCACGCGACTGGGACTGGCTCGCCGGGCTCATCGACGAAGACGCGGTGAACGACGACCGGCGCACCGGCGTGAGCTCCGGCGTCGTCAAAGGCCGGGAAGCGATCCTGCGCTTGACCCAAGGGCTGGAAGAAGTCGGCTTCACCACGATGATCGAATACCCGGTCGCCGTTCGCGGTGACCGATGGGCGCTGATGCACCGCACGTGGCACGACCCACACAGCTTCGACTTGCCACTCCTCGCGCTCGTGGAACTCGGCGAGAACGGTCAATGTGTGGCCAACATCATGTGGGACGTCGAGGATCTCGACGCCGCGATGGCAGAACTCGACCGCCGGTATCTCCAAACTTGACGCTTGCGGAGCCGGGGTAGAGGGTGTCGTGGAGAAGTTCCCGCATCTGAAGGGATGATCACGCCGATGACCACGACGGCCGAACCCGACATCGTCACGCTGCACCACGAAGCCCTCGACGCGACTCGAGCCATCGTCGCGGGCATCGGTGCTCTCGATTGGGACGCGCCCACGCCCTGCGCGGACTGGAACGTGCGAGAACTGCTCAACCATGTGGTGGCCGGCAACTGGTGGGCAGCACGGCTCGCGGCCGGTGCGACCATCGAGGAAGTCGGCACGGAACTCGACGGCGACCAGGTCGGACCCGACCCGCTCAGTTCGTACGATCACTCGGCCCACGCGGCGGCCGCGGCGTTCGCCGCGCCCGGCGCGCTCGACGCGCCGTGTGCCGTCTCGTACGGACCGGTCCCCGGCTCCGTGTACGCGGGTCACCGTTTCCTCGACGTTTTGATCCACGGCTGGGACCTCGCCAAGGCCACTGGTCAGGAGCCCACGCTCGCACCCAACCTGGTCGACGGGTGTTGGCAGGTCCTCACACCGCAGCTCGAGATGCTGCGGGCGAGCGGGATGTTCGGCGACGACCTCGCCATCCCGGACGACGCCGATTCCGAGACGCGCCTGCTCTTGACCCTCGGCCGAAGGCCGTGACCTCGACGGAACCTCGCGTCCGTCGGGCGCCGCCACCATTTCGACGAGTCACCGTCGCGGCGGTGAGTCCTCTCAACTCTCGCCTCGTTCGCGTCACGTTCGCCGGACCAGAGCTCGACGGATTGGTCGTGCGTGAACCCGGTGCGAGTATCCGCTTGCTGCTCCCGCCCCGTGACGCGTCGGAACTGGTCATCCCTATCTGGCGCGGCAACGAGTTCTTGTTGCCCGACGATGTGAAGCCCACGATTCGCACGTTCACTCCGTCGCTCATGGAAGCAACGTCGCGTCAGCTCAAACTCGACGTCGTGCTGCACGGTAACGGTGTTGCATCCGAGTGGGCCGCAAACGCACGCGTCGGCGACTCCGCCGCGGTGTCGGGCCCGGGACGCGGGTACACCATCACCACCAACGCGTCCGATTACTTGATCGGCGGCGACGAATCGGCGATACCCGCGATCCGCCAACTCCTCGTCGCGATGCCCACCAGTATCCCGACGCGCGTCTGCATCGAAGTCACGTCGCTCGACGTACGCGTCGACCTCGTCCATGCCGATCACGTGAGCGTCGATTGGCTCGCCAGCACCCCGGGCGCGCCGCCCGGAACCGCGCTCGCCGACGCGGCGATCGCCGCTCCGATCGCGCCCGACACCCGCGTGTGGATCGCCGGTGAAGCGGCGGCGGTACAGCGGGTCCGTCGCCACCTCTTTGCCGAACGGGAGTTCCCGCGCACTCAGGCCACGATCCGCGGCTACTGGAAACACGGCCGCGCGGGTACTGCCGACTGAGCCGCACCGCCTCTACCCGGAGCGGGACCGCGTGATGACCGGCAGGCGACGCGGGCCATTTGCCCAGAACACCGGAACCGGCTCGCGCCGATAGCCGTCGTCGAGGCGCGCCGTCGCGACGCGCTCGAGGAACACCTCAAGTGCGACCCGACCCTCGAGGCGCGCCAACGCAGCTCCGGGGCACACGTGCGGGCCGCCGCCAAACGCGAGATGGTCCTTCGGGCTCGGCCGATCCACTCGAAATGCATCGGGATCGTCGTAGGTCTGCGGGTCACGGTTCGCCGACGCGAGACCGAACGCCACCTTCTCTCCGATCGGTATCTCCACGCCCGCAACGGTCGTCGGCGCGATGCAATCCCGCATCAACACGTGGATCGGGGGGTCGTGCCGCAGCGATTCTTCGACCACCACCGTCACGAGATCGTGGTCGGCTTGCAGCCGCGCGAAGAGCTCCGGATTGGTGCAGAGCACTTCCAGAATGTTGGCGATCAAGTGACGCGTCGTCTCGTTGCCCGAGATCAACAGGAACGCCAGCTGGGTTCGCATCTCGAGATCAGTGAGCGTGCGGCCGTCGACTTCGGTGTGGATGAGACGAGTCACAAAGTCGTCGGGCGGATCGGACGCGGCCTTGCGCGACGCGATCATCGCGTCGATGTACGCGATGAACTCGGGCGCGGTTCCGGCCAGACCCTCACCGTCCTCGCCGCCGTCGCTGCGGTTCTTCGTCGCGTAGGTCGACTGCACGACGAGATCCGACCATTCTGCGAACCGATGGTGATCGGACGGGTCGGCGCCGAGCATGTGTGCGATCACACTCGCGGGAATCGGCGTCACGTACTCCGCCACAAGATCACCACCGCCGCGAGCGAGCACACCGTCGAGCAGGTCGTGGCACAGCCGGCGCGCGTACGGCTCGACGCGACCAATCCGGTGCTGCGCGATCGCGGAGTTGATGATGCGACGGATCGCACCGTGGCGCGGTTCGGGAATCTCGCTGATCAGCTGTTCTTCCGGTGGCACCACCACCCCTGGCTCCCGGAAGCTCGCCTGAAACGCGCCAATATTCTTCGTGGCCGCGAGCACGTCGTCGTGACCGGCGAGAAAGTACGCGCCGGAGGCGGTACGAGACACCGGGCACTCGGTGCGGAGCGCCGCGAACAGTTCGTACTGAACGCCCTGCGACGCGTCCAACGGATCGGCCATAGACTCGCATCCTTCCACGACTCGGCGCTCGACCCGGTGCTCCAACGGGAGCCCCCGCCGCAGGCAGTCCGTTCTGGGTACCCTCGTCCGGTGACCGCCGTCGACGGAATCGCTCGAGCGCTCGCCCGACTCGACGCGGCATGCGAGCTCGGCGCGGTGGTCGCGCGCGACGACGCCTTCGCGCTCGACCTCGCGGCGCGCCTCGACGAGGACGCCACGGCGGCGCCCGGCCCGCTCCGCGGTGTACCGGTAACAGTCAAGGATTGGATCGACGTCGCCGGGTTGCCGTGCGAAGGTGCGTCCGATCATGCGACCGGTCGAATCCCGAGTCGTGACGCCACCACGGTCTCGCGCCTCCGTGCCGCGGGCGCGATCGTGATCGCGAAGACCCAACCCGGCGCGCACCACCCGATCCACGGGCGGTGTCATCATCCGACCGACCCGACGCGTTCGCCCGGCGCATCATCGAGCGGCGAAGCCGCGCTCATCGGTGCGGACGCATCGGTGCTCGGACTCGGGAGCGATTCCGGCGGCAGCATTCGTCTGCCCGCCGCCTGGTGTGGCGTCGTGGGGCTGAAGCCGTCGCATGGGCTGGTTGCCCGTCACCGGCCACTTCCCGCGGATCGGCGATCGCGAAGACGGCCGTACCGTGATCGGGCCCATGGCGCGAACCGCGCAACACGTATTCCAAGCCCTACGGATCGTTGCCGGACCCGACGGCATCGACCCGGCGTGCGTTCCGGTGTCGATGGGAAATCCGGGTGAAGTACGCGCGCCAAGGCTGCGCGTCGCGGTCATTTCCGGCGAAGGACGGTGGCAACCCGCGTCGAGCACGGGACTCGCGGTCCAGGCCGCGGTCGACGCGCTCGTCGCGCGCGGTGCCACCGTCGTCGAGGGCACGCTCCCACCCCATCTCGACGAGTCGTTCGAGATCACGCAGACGTATTGGTCGCGTCGGGTCCGGAGCGGCACGGAGATCGACGATCACCTCCGCCGGTGGGACCGCTTCGCCGGCCGGCTCACGCGCGCCGCCGCGGCATTCGACGTCGTGATCGGGCCCGTCGTCGCCGACGTCGCACCCATCGATCGCCTGATCGTGGGTGAGGACTACATCTTCGCCTTGCCGTGGAGTCTCACCGGTTGGCCCGCGATCAGCGTGCCCGCGGGTGTCGATCCCCCGACCGGCCTTCCGCTTGCGGTGCAGGTCGCCGCGCCGCGCTGGATGGACCACGTGGTGGTAGCGGTGGGCGCGTGGATCCACCACGACCTCGCGTCACCGGCATAAACCCAGAAACGTCCACGCCGGCTCCTGTCGGGCACCGCGTAGTGTCCGGCTCGACGCGTCAACCCCCGAGACGTCGAGGAGCCGATGATGACCGAACCATCCATCCGGGTCGCGGAGATCTACCGTTTCCCCGTGAAGTCGATGGCCGGCGAGCACATCGATATCGCGTCGCTCGACCGGTTGGGAATCGCGGGCGACCGTCGGTACGCAGTCCGAGATCTGGACACCGGCAAGGTACTGAGCGCGAAGCGACCGTCGGTCGGACGGACTCTCCTGAACTGTGGAGCGCGAACCGTGGACGGGGGCGTGATGGTGCGCGTCGGCGACCGCGAGCTCGCGGCCACCGACACCGACGAGATCAACGCCGTGCTCAGCACCACGCTCGGAGTGCGCGCGGCGCTCGACGGTGCGCCCGGCGCCGATGAGATCTACGAGAGCTACTGGCCCGAGATGGACGGGCTCGCGCTCTCCGATGTGACCGTCGATCTTCCGATCGCGATGTCGACCGAGAAGGGCACGTTCGTCGACCTCGCGGCGCTGCACATCGTGACGACGGCCTCGCTTGCGCATCTTCGCAACCTCGCGCCGGAGAGCACGATCGACGTGACACGGTTCCGCCCCGGCATCGTGCTCGACACCGGCGACGCGACGCCCGGATTCGTGGAAAACTCGTGGGTCGGTCGTCGGGCCCAGCTCGGCACGGCGGTGATCGAGTTCGGAACAGCCGCGCCCCGATGCGTGATGACCACCCTGGCACAAGGGGATCTTCCGGAGGATCGCGACGTCCTGCGTACGATCGCCCACCACAACCGTCAAGAATTCGCGGGCTTCGGCGACTTCGCGTGTCTCGGGATCTATGCGGAGGTCGTCGAACCCGGCGACGCGCGTATCGGCGACGAATGCACCCTGCTTCCCGAGTAGCTACTCGGTGCCGTCGGCGCAGATCGTGGTACTCGTCCCGACCTTCGTGACGTCCGCAATGGTGGTGTACGAACCGTCGTCGCAGGTGATCGTCGAACTCAGGTGGGAGAACACACCCTCAGGGCTCTCGTAGCCCGGGACGACCCATACGTGCAGCAGGTAGCCGGTGTTGTGCAACAGGTTCCCGTGCACCACGTCACACTGAGCCTTCGTCGCATCGTGATCGGCACCCAATGGGGTGTCGATCCCATTGGCTCCGTACACGATGCAGATGTCGTGGTGCACGTGCCACACATCATTCGGCCCGGCGAAGCCCGCAGCGTTCGCGGTGCCCGTTGTGTAGAAGAGACCCGCGATGTGTGAATCGGGATGCGTGCCGTCGTAGATCCACGCGAGCGGCTTGCCAATCTGGTCATCCGTCATCACGCCGTCGGGCGAACCTCCCGAGTTACCGAACGAGACGTAATGCGCACCGAGGCCCGGCGAGAACGGTCCGGCGCGATGCAGGCCGGCCTTCTCCGCGTCGGCCACTGTCGGGTATTGCAACGCAGTCGCGCGTGCCAACGTG
>JANYLF010000039.1 GCA_025357995.1 Acidimicrobiia bacterium
GATCAGTCGCGAGATCGATCGACTCGAGCGTACCGGTCAACAGAACCCCGAACACGGTTGGATCCGTACCTGGCTCGACACCGTGCTCGATCTTCCGTGGGGAGTCCGTTCCGACGAAACGCTCGATGTCGCCGACGCGCGCGCGGTGCTTGATGCCGACCACACCGGGCTGACCGACGTGAAGGATCGCATCGTCGAATATCTCGCCGTGCGCAAGCTGCGCGCCGAGCGCGGCTTCGACGATCCGGCCGGCGCCGACAACGACCGCCGTCGGGGATCGGGGCTGATCCTGGCGTTGGTCGGTCCACCGGGAGTGGGCAAGACATCGCTCGGTGAGTCGGTGGCGCGTGCCACCGGACGGAAGTTCGTTCGGGTCGCGCTCGGTGGTGTGCGCGACGAGGCCGAGATCCGCGGCCACCGGCGCACCTACGTGGGCGCGCTCCCGGGCCGGATCGCGCGGGCGATCAAGGAAGCCGGGACCATGAACCCGGTCATTCTGCTCGACGAGGTCGACAAGCTCGGCTCGGATTGGCGCGGCGACCCGTCGTCGGCGCTCCTCGAAGTGCTCGACCCGGCCCAGAACCACACGTTCCGCGATCATTACCTGGACATCGACCTCGATCTGTCGGGTGTGCTGTTCCTTGCGACTGCGAACGTGGCCGACACGATCCCTGGCCCACTGCTCGATCGCATGGAGGTCGTGCGCCTCGACGGCTACACCGAAGACGAAAAGGTCGCGATCGCGCGCGATCACCTCATGGCGCGCCAACTGGAGCGCAATGGCCTGACCGCGGACGAAGTGTCGATCGACGACGCCGCGATCCGCTCGGTGGTCACGGGATACACCCACGAGGCCGGTGTGCGATCGCTCGAACGCGAACTCGGTCGGCTGTTGCGCAAGGTCGCCGCGGGAGTCGCGTCGAGTGGTGTGTCGAGTGACGCGAAGCCGGCCCTGCTGGCCGTCGACGACGAGTTGGTCCGCAAGCATCTCGGACGCGCGAAGTTCACCGCCGAGGAGATCGCGGATCGCACCTCGGCTCCGGGTGTGGCCACCGGCCTCGCCGTCACTGGAGTGGGTGGCGACGTCTTGTTCGTGGAGGCGACCGCGCTCGACGGTGATCCCGGGCTGCAACTCACGGGTCAACTCGGCGACGTGATGAAGGAATCGGCGCACATCGCGCTGTCGTACGTGACCGCGAACGCCGCGGCCTTGGGCGTCGACCCCGAGCGCCTGGCGGGTCGTCGGTTCCACGTCCACGTGCCGGCAGGTGCCATCCCGAAGGACGGCCCGTCGGCGGGCGTCACCATGACGACGGCCTTGGTCTCGCAACTCACGCAACGCGCGGTGCGCGGCGACGTCGGCATGACCGGTGAGGTCACGCTCCAGGGTCGCGTTCTGCCGATCGGCGGAGTCAAGCAGAAGGTCCTCGCGGCGCAGCGGGCCGGGTTGACCACCGTGATCCTCCCCAAGCGCAACGGGCCCGATCTCGACGACGTACCCGAGGCCGTCCGCAACGCGATGACCTTCCACCTGGCCGATGACGTGACCCAAGTCCTGGAGTGGGCGCTGCAACCGTCGGCGAATTAGTTCGGAGGGATCTCGACGCGCCCTCTAGCGTCGGTCGTCGTGCTGACGGCTCGTTCGGTCTCGAAATCAATCGGTGCGGCGATCGTGCTCGATGGCGTCTCGCTGTCGGTCGCGTCCGGCCAACGCGTGGGCATCGTCGGCCCGAACGGGATCGGCAAGTCCACACTGCTGCGGGTGTTGGCCGGCCTCGAATCGATCGACGGCGGGAGCGTGGAACGCGTTCCACCGAATGTCACCGTCGGACTGCTTCCCCAGGAGCCTGACGCCCGCCCGGGTGAGACGCTGCGGGCGTACCTCGCCCGCCGCACGGGTGTGCAAGCCGCGAACGAAGCGCTCGACGAGTGGACCGAGCGCTTGGCGGCGGACCCCGCATTGACGACCGAATACTCGGACGCGCTCGACCGGTTCCTCGCCGTCGGTGGTGCCGACTTCGACGCACGCGTTGGCCAGACCGGCGCCGAGGTCGGCCTGGCCGCCACTCGGCTCGATCTGGAGATGGCTGCGTTGAGTGGCGGTCAGTTCGCGCGCGCGGCCCTGGCCGCGATCCTGTTGAGCCGCTTCGATGTGTTGCTGCTCGACGAACCGACGAACAATCTCGATTTCGCGGGGTTGGAGCAGCTCGAACGCTTCGTGGGCACGACACCGAGCGCGGTGATCGTGGTGTCGCACGACCGCGCGTTCCTCGACGTCGCGGTGGATCGCATCGTCGAGATCGAGGAGGAGTCGCACCGAGCAGTGGAATACGCGGGGGGATGGTCGGACTACGTGGCCGCCCGCGCACTCGCGCGGCGACAGGGTTATGAACAGCACGCGGAGTACGTGGCGAAGCGAGGTGCGTTGACGGCGCGGGCTCAGACCCAACGGGCGTGGTCCGAGGAAGGCAAAGCGCGCGTGAAGAAGAGCGGCGAGACCGACAAGTACATCAAGCACAACAAGGCGAACCGCAGCGAGAAGCAGGCCGGGAAGGCGCGGGCGACCGAACGTGCGGTGGAACGCCTGGAAGTCGTCGACAAGCCTTGGGAGGGATGGGAACTCAACCTGGAGTTCACGCCCACCGCCCGGAGCGGTGATGTCGTGGTGCGCCTGGAGCAGGCGGTCGTTCGGCGGGGCACATTCACCCTTGGCCCGCTGGACCTGGAGATCGCCTGGGGTGAGCGGGTCGCGATTCTGGGGCCGAATGGCTCGGGGAAGACGACGCTCCTTCGAGTGTTGCTGGGTGAGTTGGGGCTGGCCGAAGGGCGTCGTTGGATTGGGCCCGGCGTGACCGTCGGCGCGATGGATCAATCGCGCGCCGCGTTCCTGACGAACGAGCGATTGCTCGACGTGTTCATGGTCACGACGGGATTCGATCTCACGGAGTCCCGGTCGCTGCTCGCCAAATTTGGACTCACCGCCGACGACGTGACGCGGTCCGGCGGTGAGCTCTCGGCGGGGGAGCGGAGCCGCGCGCAGTTGGCCGCGTTGATGGCGAGAGGTGTGAACTGTCTGGTGCTCGACGAGCCGACGAATCATCTCGATCTCGCGGCGATCGAACAGTTGGAGCACGCGCTCGTGGGTTTCGATGGAACGCTGTTACTCGTGAGTCATGATCGACGATTGCTCGAGGCGGTCCGGACCGACCGCGTCATCGAGCTGGACTCCGTTACCGCTTCGGGTTGATCGATCCGCCCTTGGAGCGGTCCGGCAGCAGCGTGTCGTAGCCCGCGACATCGGGCTTGGGCTTCTCGGCGGGAGCGGGCGGGGGCGGTGGAAGATCCGAGACCTCCTCCGCGGCCGGGTCGACGACGGACGGAGCTGCCGCGGGTGGTTCGGCGGGTGGAGCTGCCGCGGGTGGAGCGACGACGGGCGGTTGGGCCGCGGGTGGCGGCGGTTCCGGCGTCCAGTCGACAGCCGGCGGCAGTGGCTCGGGCGCATCGTTCACGGGTTCGGGGGCCAACCATGGGTCCGGCGCGTGGTCGGCGGCCGCGGCGACGGCAGCGGCGACGGCAGCGGCGACGGGCACGACGGGAGGCAAGGGAGGCGGCGGCACGCTCGCGGCGGGCGCGGGTGCTACGACCGCAGGCTCCGGCGCTACAGGTAGCGGTGCCACCGGTAGCGGTGCCACCGGTATCGGTGCCACCGGTATCGGGGGCAGCGGTGCCGCGGGCGGCGCCATGACACTGGTCGCCACCTCGAGCGGCGCGGTCACGGTGATGTCGCCGAGCGGGTGATGACAGGCCACGAAGTGCGCCGGGCGTACTTCGCGCATCATGGGTTCGTCGGTCGCGCAGATGTCGGTAACCGCGGGACAGCGGGTACGGAACCGACAGCCCGAGGGCGGCGAGAGCGGTGACGGAATCTCGCCGCCGACACCGGCCCGCTCGGCCCTGGCCGCCTCGGGGTCGGCCTCGGGGATCGCGCTCAGCAGCGCGGCGGTGTACGGATGCGCGGGTGCTGCGTACAGGGTGTCTGGGTGCGCGAACTCGCACAGCTTCCCGAGGTACATGACCGCGACCTTGTCGCTCACGTTCTTCACGACCGCGAGGTCGTGTGCGATGAAGATGAGGGTGAGCCCGTACTTCTGCTTCATGTCTTCGAGCAGGTTCAGGATTTGGGCCTGCACCGAGACGTCGAGCGCGGAGACCGGTTCGTCGCAGATGATGAGCTTGGGCTCTGTGGCAACGGCGCGTGCGATCGAGATGCGTTGGCACTGGCCGCCCGAGAACTCGTGGGCTCGCTTGGGTCCGGCGACCGTGGGATCGATACCGACGGTCTCGAGCACGTCGTTGACGCGCCGGTTCCGAGACTCTTTGTCGCCGATCTTCCAAATATCGAGACCCTCGCGGACGATGTCTTGGACGCGCCGACGAGGGTTGAGCGACGAGATCGGGTCTTGGACGATCATCTGGAGCTTTGGCCGCGTTTCTCGCAGCATCTCACCGGACATGGACGTGAGCTCGTGGCCTTCGAAGAGCACCGAGCCCGAAGTCGCATGTACGAGTTGCATGACGGCCTTGCCCATGGTCGATTTGCCGCAACCGGACTCGCCGACGAGTCCGAGCGTCTCGCCCGGCAACACGTCGATGCTCACGCTCGTGACCGCGTTGACCTTCAGGCCGCTCCGACCGACCGGGAACTCGACGACGAGATTCTCGATCCGCAGGACGGATTCACCGGCCGGACGCAGGTGCGCGGTACCGCTGCCGGCCATCAGACCGCGCCCATTGCCATTGCCGACGCGAGCCCGGCCTGCTGGTTGAACTCGAGTGCCGCACGACTCTCCGGAGTGCCGACCGGGATCCAACACCGGAACGCGTGACCCGGCTCGGCCGAGTCCAGGAGCGGCGGCTCCTCCGCGACGCATTTGGGCTGTGCGTACGGGCAGCGCGGCGAGAACTGACATCCCGCGGGTGGGTTGATGATGTCGGGCGGCCGACCGCCGATCGCGGTAAGGCGACTGTGGCTCGGCGCGCTGAGCTTCGGGATCGAACGCATCAACGCTTCGGTGTACGGGTGCGACATCGCCCGGAACAGCGTGCGCGTGGGCGCCGTTTCCACGACGCGACCGGCGTACATCACCGCGATGTCGTCGGCGCGATTCGCGACCACACCGAGGTCGTGGGTGACGAGGATCATCGCCATGAACCGTTCCCGCTGTTGTTCTTGCAGCAGGTCCAGGATCTGGGCTTGCACCGTCACGTCGAGCGCGGTGGTGGGCTCGTCGGCGAAGAGCAGCTTCGGGCCACACGCGATCGCGATCGCGATGACGACGCGCTGGCGCATACCTCCCGACATCTGGTGCGGGTATTCCGTGAGGCGACGCTCGGCTTCGGGAATCCCGACCGATTGCAGCAGCGCGAGCGCGAGCTCCTTGCTGTAGTCCTTGGTGATGTCGAGGTGTTGGCGTAGCACCTCGGTGATCTGGTTTCCGATCTTCATCACGGGGTTGAGCGACGTCATCGGGTCCTGGAACACCATCGCCATCTGCGAGCCCCAGAGTGATCGCAGCTGCTCGTCGGACGCGAGCACGAGATCGCTGCCTTCGAACAGCGCTTGGCCCGATCGCACGATGTTGTTCCGGGGGAGCAGCCCCATGATGCTGCGGGAGAGCACCGATTTCCCGGAGCCGGACTCGCCCACGATCCCGAGGGTGCGGCCACGCTCGAGTGAGAACGTGACGCCGTCGACGGCACGGGCGAGGCCCCTCGGGGTCTTGAACGCGGTCTTGAGGTCGATCACATCGAGCAATGGGCCGTCCAGTGGTGCCGCTTCGAAGCGCTCGGCGCCGATGTTGGAACGGCGGCGACGTGGACTCACAGCGCGCTCTCCCGAACGGAGAACTTCGCTTGGAGCGCGTCGCCCAGGTAGTTCAGTGCCATCACCGTGACGAAGATGATGACCGACGGGATCAGCACGATATACGGCGCCGCGTCGATCTCGGTGCGGCCGCTGTTGATGATCGAGCCCCACGTGATCGTCTGCTTGTCTACTCCTGCGCCCACGATGGCCAACCCGGCTTCGGCCACGATCACGACGGCGATACCGAGCAACGCGATCGACAACATCGCCGGCAACACATTGGGAACGATTTCGCGCACCATGACTCGGCCGTGCTTGGCCCCTTGCGCCCTGGCTGCGGTCACGAACTCGCGTTCAGACCAGGAGAGCGTGGCGGCGCGGGCAATACGAGAGAGCACCGGAATCGAAACAATTGCGAGAGCAACGGTTACCCAAAGCAATGAGTTGCCGAGGAACGTGACGATCGAAATCGCGAGCACCAAGGGAGGGAAGGCCAACAGGATGTCGGTGGTCGAACCGAGGACTGCTCC
>JANYLF010000052.1 GCA_025357995.1 Acidimicrobiia bacterium
GCGAACCGTCCCCCGGTGCTCGTGCGCCACCAGGGCGCGCAAACGCCCGCCGTGCAACGCTTCACTCCGGCTGCGTCGAAGACCGAGACCGTGGTGTCGCCGCGGTACAGCCAGCCGGCGCGCACTGCGATCTGGTTGATCCCGCTGCCGACAGCATCGGTCGTCCACAACGGGAGGCACTGATCCGGACTTCCCGAACACCCATTGATACCGGCTGCGTCGAAGGCCGCGACACTCTGCCCTTGGAGAGTCCGACTCACCGCGTAGACGGTGCCATGAGCGGAGGCCGGCGCTACGTACTCCGGCTCCGGGCCGCTGCCGAGCGGCGCGCTCCAACGGAGTACGCCATTGTGGTCAAAGGCATCCAACACGTGGGTGAAGCCACCGTTCGCGAAGGTCGCGGCGTTCAGGTATATCCCATCGTCACCTGCGACCGGGACCCCAGCCTCGGTCCCCACCGTGGTTGCTACGACCGGAGTACATGTCTTCGGTATCCCCGAACATCCGATCTCCCCGGCGGCGTCGTACGCGAGCAGCTTCCCGCCCGCGGTGACCCACACTCGTCCGCGATCCACCACGGGCCCAAGAAGGTGGAAGAACGGGTCAGACGATGTCCAGAGCGGCGTGCAGACCGGCGCCTGTCCCGAGCAGCCTGCTTGGCCGGCGGCGTCGATCGCGAGAAGCCGATCGCCGGTGACGAATACGGTGCCGCCAAAGACCGCGAGGTCGGGTTGGGAGGTGTCGGAACCGGCACTCGCCGTGAACAGGGGCCTCAGTGACCCGACATTTGCCGAAGTGATCGCAGTCGGCCAGGGCGACGAGTAACTGCCTCCGCTATCACCGCCCGGCTGCGTCCAGCAGCCCGTCAACGCCGCGGTCGCGCAGATCGCGACCACCAGTCTTCCAATCGATCGCCTGCCCATTGTAAGAATGTTAGGCATCAGGCTCGGAGCGCAGCACACGGCCGGCCAGTGCCCCGGCGTGTTCGCCATTCTCCATGAACACCTGGCCGTTCACGATCGTCGCGCAGTAGCCCGTGGCTTTCTGCACGTAGCGGCCCGCGCCGTTCGGGAAATCATGCACGTACTCGGGCTGGGGCAACCGCATGCCGTCGAGGTCGATCACGTTCACGTCGGCGAACGCGCCCGGGCGGAGCACGCCGCGATCGCGCACGCTGAAAAGCTCCGCGGTGTCGGACGTCAACCGCCGGATCGCCTCACCCACCGTCACCAAGCCGCGATCGCGCACCCAGTACGTGAGAAAGAACGTCGGTTGGCTCGAGTCCATGATCATGCCCACGTGCGCGCCCGCGTCGGCGAGGCCCAGCACGCTCGCGGGGTGTTGCAACATGCCCTTCACCGCGCCGAGGTCGTCGTTGAGGAACGGCCAGTTGACGAGGACGTTGCCGTCACGCTCGTCGCAGATCTGGAGGAACGCCTCCGCGGGCCCTACGCCTCGACGCGCCGCGTGGGCCGCGAGGGTGTCCTCGACGCCGAGGTCGTACTGCGCGTCACCCGCGGGGAGCACGTACATCTCGGTCATCGGAATGGTCGGCACGCCGTCGGCCGCGGCGATGAGCTCGGCGCGGCCAGCGGGATCGCGCACCATGCTCAGGCGCTCTGCGAACGGAAGCTCGCGCAGACCGCGCCACAAGGGCGATGCGTCGAACGGCGTACGGAACACGAGTCCGAACAACAGACCGATGCCGCGAGCCGTGGTCTGCGGCCGGAGACGAGCGCCCAGCGCGTTCTGCACATCGACTTCGTCGAACGTCTCGATATCGAGACCGGGAACCTTCTTGGTCTGGCTCACACCGAACGTGGCCGGTCGACCGGTGATGCGACTGATCTCACCGAGGAGTGCGATCTCCGGACGGGTTCGGCGTTCGCCGTCCTTCCCGCGCTCGCCCACTGCCGGCGCGGCCTCGAACACGCCACGCTTGCGGTCGCCCATCACGCGGCCGATCTCGATCAGTTCGCGCGCGTCGGCGTTCGTTCCCGGCACGACCCGACCGTCGGGCACGCGGTGGAGCGCGGTCCGCGACGTGGAGAATCCGAGCGCGCCCGCATCGATCGCCTCCGCGACCAGCGCTTGCATCGCGGCGATGTCCTCGTCGGTCGCCGGCGCCTCGTCCATCGCACGCTCGCCCATTGCGTGGATCCGCACCGCGCAGTGACCGACCATCCCGCCCGCGTTGATTCCTTTCGGCATGCGGTCGACCGACTCGAGGTATTCGCCGTAGCTCTCCCAGTCCCACGGGAGGCCGGCCATGATCGCGTGGGCCGGGATGTCCTCCACCGACTCCATCATCTCGGCAAGCGTGCTGCGATCCTCGGGCTTGCACGGCGCAAACGTGACGCCGCAGTTGCCGAGCACGACTGACGTGACGCCGTGCCAACACGACGACGACCCGATCGGATCCCATGCCAGCTGCGCGTCGAGGTGGGTGTGGATGTCGACGAACCCCGGAGTGACCAACCGACCGTCGGCATCGATTTCGCGCGTCCCGCGGGCGTCGACGGTCCCGACTGCGGTGATCCGGTCACCGTCGATCGCGACATCTGCGGCGGCGGGTTCGCCACCCATTCCGTCGACCACCAAGCCATTGCGAACGATCAGATCATGCGTCATGGCCGCGGATCCTAGGGTCGCAGTTGAGCGGACGGCATCGAGTGGTCGAAGATCACGGGATGGCCGGCCTGCTCGAGGGAATGCGCGTGCTCGACTTCTCCGTGTGGCGGCCGATGCCTCACGCAACGCAGATCCTCGCGGATCTGGGCGCCGAGGTGCTCAAGGTGGAGCCGCCGGGCGGGGATCCGATGCGCGGCTACCCGGAAATCTTCGCCTCGGTCGGGCGCGGGAAGCGCAGTATCGAACTCGACCTGCGCACCGATATCGGTCGCGACTGCGCGCTCGATCTCGCGGCGACGGCCGATGTGGTGTGCGAGGCCTGGCGACCCGGTGTCGCCGATCGCCTCGGTGTCGGGTTCGACGCCGTACGCGCGCGCCGTGGGAACGTCATCTATTGCTCGCTCTCCGGTTATGGCTCCGACGGTCCGATGCGGGACGCGCCCGGCCACGACGTGAACTTTCAGGCCCTCGCGGGCGCGCTCGCTCCACGAGGTGGCACTACCGCGGTACCGAGGCTGCCCGTCGCGGACCTCGAGGGCGGCACCATGTGTGCGCTCCTCATCTGCGCCGCGTGGGCGCGCCGCGTCGTCACCGGAGTCGGCGAGCGGATCGATGTCTCGATGACCGACGTCGTCGCGTGGTGGGTCGGCACGCGCACCGGCGTGGCGCACGCCGACGCGGCCGAACGAACCGCCGGCTCACCGGGATACGGCGTCTTTCCTACGCGCGACGACCGCTGGATCGCGCTCGGCGTGCTCGGCGAAGCGCGCCTCTGGGACGCGATTGTGACCGCGCTCGACCTCGATCACCTCGTGGGACTCGACTTCGCGACACGCCTCGCGCGCACCACCGAGGTCAACGAAGAGATCGCCGCGGTGATCGCGACGCTCGACGCGGAGAATGCGCTCGCGCGCTTCGCGCAACACGGCGCCCCCGCATCCCCGGTGCTGACGCCGGAAGAAGCGACCGCGCACCCACAGCTCGTGGCGCGTGACATCCACGTGCGCACCACCGCCGGCACCGTGGTGGGTCTCCCGGCCCGACTCGGCGCCGACGCCCGCACGCTCACCGCCGAGATTCCCGCGGTCGGCGCGCACCCCGAGGGTTTTACGGGCGCGTGATCATCGTGGGATCGAGCTCGGCAAGCGACGACACGCCGAGCAGACGCAGCGTCCGGTCGATGTCCTCACGCAAGAGCGCGAGCACGCGACTCACACCGGGCTCGCCCGCCGCGCCGAGTCCGTAGGCCCACGGCCGGCCCACCATCGCCGC
>JANYLF010000054.1 GCA_025357995.1 Acidimicrobiia bacterium
CCGAACCGGTTCGGTGAGCCGGACGAGTTCGCCGCGCTGGCGGAGCACCTCGCCACGAACCGCTACATCAACGGTCAAGTCATTCGCCTCGACGGCGAGATTCGGTTCGATCCCAAGTAGCCGCGGTCCCGGTACGGCGGAAGCTGGGGGGCATCAGCCGTACCGGAACCGCGTCAGTTTCGAACGATGCTCGCGACTCCCGACGAGGGTCGCGCGTCTGCGCTCGAAGGTGATCCGCCGGTCGGCGAGACGAACCCCTGCCTTGCGCACACGAGCTCATCGAGCACGGTGCGCGTCCGCCCACCAAGTTGGCGGATCATTGCCATCGCGAGTGGCGGAACACTCGCGACGATCTCGGAGAAGTTCGCGGCCGAAATCACGCGCACCATGATCGGCGTCTGCGCGGTGACCGTCATCGGTTGCAATGCACCGTCGAGCGCCTCGGGTCCGCCGATCACTGCGCCGGGACCGAGCACGATCGTGGGTCGACCGTCGACCGCCGCTTCCGCGTACCCGTCGAGGATGATCGGCACCTCGGCCGCGACCGTGCCGGCCCGCACCAGGACCTCACCCGCGGCGAAGCGAACCTCGGTGCTGCGCTGGGAGAACGCGAGAAGCTCGCCGTCGGCGCACCCGGCAAAGAGCGACACCGACCGGAGCGCCAGCAGGGTCAACTCGTCGCTGATATCGCGGCAGGACCTTGCGCCCCGGGTCGGTGTCACACCAACATGCAACACCCAGCCAATTAACTGGGCGCTAACGCGATCCGGAATCGAGCCGGGAGGTGAGAAACGCCATGGATTTCAGGGTGTTCGGCCCACTCGAAGTAAGGCACGCGGGTGCGACGGTCGCGGTCGCCCGTCGCAAATGTCAGGCGCTGTTAGCGCTGCTGATCTGTCATCACCCCCACGGCCTGTCTCCGGAGGCTCTCGCGGACGCGCTCTGGCCCCAGGCCGAACCGGCCAAGGCCGCCAACAACTTGCGCGTGCATGTGACCTATCTCCGCCGATCGTTGGCGGACGAACCCGACGTGATCCCCCGCACGGCCGGGCGTTACTCACTCGCGGTAGCTCGGGACGCCATCGATACGTTCCGGTTCGAAGACGCCGTGCTCGCCGCGCGAGCCACTGCGGCATCCGGCGACCCGCGTGGGGCGATCGACGGCTTCGAGTTGGCGTTCGAGGAATGGCGCGGAGACCCGTACGCGGATCTCCGCGATCTCGATTCACTGCGCGCCGAGATCGTGCGGCTCGAGGAACTACGCCTCGACGCGATCGAAGGACTTGCCACCGCACTCCTCGACGACGATCGGGCCGATCAGGCGTGTCGCGTGCTCGAGCCGGTCGTCGACACCAACCTCACACGCGAGATGCTCGCGGCGCGGTTGATGCTCGCGTTGTATCGCACCGGGCGCCAACCGGACTCGCTCGCCCTCTTCGGCCGCGTCAAGGCGGCGCTGGCCGAGGATCTCGGGCTCCTCCCGAGCGACGAACTCCAACGACTCGTCGACGCAATCGTGATGCAGCGGCCGGAGTTGGATGTGGTCGACGCTCGATCGGACGCGCCGGTAGGCGGGCGATCGCCACGAGTGCGCGGACGGCCGCGCCAGCGCGCTGCGTTCATCGGCCGCAGCACAGAACTCGAAGCGCTCGACCAGGCGTGGACGCGCGCGAAGGACGGTCATGCACAGCTCGTGTACGTAGTGGGAGACGCGGGCATCGGCAAGACCGCCGTCGTCGAACATTTCCTCGCGCGCGTTCGATCCGAATCGGCGACGATCGGCTCCGGTAACTGCGACGAGGACCCCGCCGAGTCGTACCAACCCTTCCCAGACCTCGTACGCGGGATCCTCGAACACGCACCGCCGACGGACACGGTTCCGAGCCTGGTCGGTGAACTCCGCCGCCTGACACCCGAACTGGCGGCGCGGCTGCCGGTCGTCGCCGATGCGCCGGAACCCGGCGCGGGCCGCCAGCGCCTCTTCACCGCGGTCGCCACGCTGCTGGCGAAGCCGAGTCAACCCCGACTCCTCATTCTCGAAGACCTCCACTGGGCCGGGCCGGACGCGTTGCTCCTGCTGCGTCACGTGCTGCGCGCGGCCACCGGCCAGCTCATGGTGCTCGGTACGTTCCGTCCCGACGAGATCTCGCTCGACTCCTCGTTGCGGGAGGTCCTCGTCGGCGGACGGTTGGGCAAGCCCGACGCGCGGATCACGATTCATGCAATGAACCGTCACGAGGTCGCCGCCGTGATCAATGGCGTGGCGCCCGTGGACCGGCGAAGCGCCTGGCTGGAGCATCTCGACGAACTCACCGATGTGAGCGCCGGCAATCCACTCCGATTGCGCGAGGTTCTGCGCCAGCTCGAGCTCGAACCCGACGCGGAGGTCGCAGATATCGCGCCCGAAGACGTCCGCAGCTTGGTGGATCGCCGACTCGATCGCCTCGATGGAACCACTCGATCAGTCCTGCACACCGGCTCGGTCTTCGGACGAATCTTCACGTTGGCGAACGTCGCGGCTGCAGCCTCCTTTTCCATCGACGCGACGCTCGACGCGCTCGAAGAAGCGATGGGTCAGGGGCTCGTAGCGGAGGGAGATCGGACCGACGACTTCACGTTCGCGCACCCGCTTTTTCGCAACGCGATCTACTCGTCGCTCTCTCAGAGCCGTCGCGCACGAATCCACATTCGGTGTGGCGACGTGCTCGTCAACCAGGAAGCGCTCGGTGTCGGCGACGCCTTGACCGCCGACATTGCCCGCCATTTCGTCGCAGCCCGCCCCGTGTCAGATGCACGCCGCCCGTCGCTACGCCCATGAGGAGGCCGTCGACTGGTATCGCCACGCGGTCGAGTGTGCGACCTTCGGGAGGTGGTCGGACCAAGACGTTGCCCGCCTCCGGCTTGCGCTCGGCATCGAACTCGAGCTGTCCGGCGAGCTCGAGGCCGCGCGGGTGGAGTACCAAGCCGCCGCCGATATTGCCCGCGCGACGGATGACCTCGACCTCTTTTGCGAGGCCATCAGCGCCGCGACACCACCGAGTTCAATCCTCGATCGCGCGTTCGCGGAGGTGCTCGCCCGGCAAGCCGATGAGGCGCTCAGCTGGATGGCATCGGACGACCTTCGTCGCGTCCGCATCCTTCAGGCGGCGGCATTCTCGCGTCTCTACTGGGACCCGGACGCTCTGGCCAACTACGCCGAAGAGGCTCAGGAGCTTGCTCATCGATCAGATGAGGTACTCGTCAAGCACCGCGCGCTCGTCGTTCAATACGTTTCCAGCTACTCATTCCCGATCTCGGATCGACTCGCGCTCAGCGAAGGAATCGACGCTCACAGCCGCCACCCCGGCCTCCAACGAGAACGGGGTTTCGCGATGTCCCGGCGCCTGATCGACCTCCTCCAGGCCGGCGACATCGCAGCCTTCGACCAAGAGCTGGAAGGCCTGTCCCAGAGTTCGAGGGTGACATCGATTCCGTACGAGATTTATTGGTCTGCAGCACTCTTCGCGACACGTCAACTCATGCGTTCGGCGTCGAGTGAGTCAGAAAGCCTCATCGATGCGGCCGCGACACTGGGCCGACGGCTCCAGATTGATGACAGCACCGGAATGCACATGCTCCAAACGTTCGCCGCCCGTTACCAACAAGGCCGAACACGGGAGATCACGCGCGATCTCGAGACGCCGGATGCAGGAGACCCGCCAGTGCTCGCAGGGACCGCGTTGCTGGCGCTCGCATTCACCGAATCCGGGGAACTCGATGCCGCCCGCACTCTGCTCGACCGCGTCGTTACTCCTCACGGAATCCGTATTCCGATGGACAACTTCTGGTTCGGCGGCGCTTCGATTTTCGCCGGGGTCGCAGCTGCGTGCGGAAGCGAGGGCCAACGCCGCACTTTGCGGGAAGCGCTGAGCACGCGGGCGGACGAGTTTTGTGTCTTCGGGGGAGGCGGCGCAGTCTTCGGAACCGGCCACCATTGGTTGGCCCGGATGGCGGTGGCCGACCAACAGTGGGACGCTGCCGCGGCACACCTGGCGGAAGCGACCCGGATATGTCAGGATTCCGACGCACCGTTCTGGGAGACTCTGGCTCGCAAGGAAGCCGAGCAGCTCACCACCGGGGCTCGGAAGAACAAAGGCAGCGGGTCTCTTGAGTGAGGCCATACGGCAGGAGGCACAATGTCAGGGTTCATGGAACTTCCGCAGGAAGCCGCGCGGCTCTGGGGCGACCCCGAGACCCGCCAACGCATCATCGAGATGCACGCACGCGGCGATTCGCTCCTCAAGATGGTCGACGAACTCGGCTTGACCCCCGCGCTCGAGGCCGACGGACTTCGGCCCGTCCTCGAGAATCTGAGCGCGGAGGAAGTGAAGATCATTCGGGATGCGTTCGTCGCGGAAGCGACGCAGATCGGCACCAAAGCGGGTGCCAACTTCCCGGTCGACTGCCGCGTCGACAACCCTGGGGCCGGCGTACGTATCACCGAGGCGCCGTCGAGTCGCGGCGCGACCGCGCCCATCGTCCGCATCGAAGGCGCCTGAGAGTCGGGCACTGCGTCCAACCGGCGTCGGCGCCACCAGTACAATTGGGAGGATGCTGACGTCCTCCTCGAGTGCAGTCCTGTGTTCGCGCGCGGGCCGTGCGGCCGTGGGCATCGCACTGGTGATGCTCGGGGGCGCCTGCGGTTCGAGCACGAACGCGGCGTCGCACCATTCCCCGTCGACGAGTACGTCGACCACCAGCACGAGCACAACGACGACCACTGCTCCAGTTCCACTGCCACCCACCGCGCCACCGCCGACCGCGCCCGGTCCGGTCCGGTCCGGCACGTTGTGCACTCAACTGGGCGAGGTGGGGCTCACCATCACGGGCGTTCGCATGACGTGTCTCGACCACAGCGTGACCGGACGCAAGCCCTACGCCAACGGTCGATTCCGCTGGACCGGCTGAGCAAGTTGCGCGAGCCGAGCTAGACGCGCCAGGACGCCAACAGCGCGCGCCGAGTCAAGGGTCCCCGCGCGCGCCACGGTTCGATCACACCGGATTGGTGCAGTGACAACGCCGCCGGCTTCGCCGCAGTCAACGGGTCGCGCGGCGCGCAGTACGCGCCGGTGGGATCCAATCCCAGCAAGCGCTGCGCGTTGAGCCCGAACACCTTGCGCTTCCGCACATCCGTCAACGCCGGGTAGTGGTACCGATCCTGGAACTCGGCCGTGATCTCGAACGCGCGGAACGCCATGATCTGCGGCTGCGGTGATCCGTACCAGATCGCGTCGGTTCCCCAGAGAACACGATCCTCGCCGACACGACTCAGCAGCTTGCCCAACACGTGCGCGGCCTGGTCGGGATGAGACAGCACCTCACGCCAGGTCGTCCCGAGTTCGCACCACACATTCTCATTCGGCGGAACTCCGTGACGATCGAGCGCGGCGACCAACGCGTTCGTGCCACGCATGGCGCGGTTCGGATCGTACGGACCTTCGTGGATTTCGCGTTCGAACGCGGAATGGAACACCACGAACTGCACATCGGGGAACAGCTTCGCCACCGCCACCAGATCTTCGGGGCTGTTGTGCGAGAGGTCGAACCGTTGGAGCGGAAGTCCCTTGTGCGCGCAGAACACCTTCACTCCGAGATCGTGCGCCTGTTGCACCACGGGGAGCCCGATGGCGGGGTCGGTGAGGTCGTAGCCGTGACCATTCGGACCCCACGCGGTGTACGCCTTGAACGATGCGACGCGCCCGCCTGCCACCTGCGCGCGCATAATGTCGAGGGTCGCGCCGACCGGGCCGAAGTTGGGTGCGAGCACGCTTTGGGACAACACGCGGTGCACGCCACCGGCGGCAAGGTCCTGGGCAAAGTCCGACGTCCCCACCGCGTCGGCAAATGGCATCGGCGCATCCCCCGGACCCGAGTTCGGAACGTCGGTGAGCATCGCGACAGTGGTGTCGCTCGCGAGGAAGAGATCGTGGAGGTAGTGGGCACGGTCGAGACATTCGAACTCGTCCGGCGCGTTGCAACCTCCGGGAACAAGACTCCGAATCATGCTCACCGTCTCCGGAGCGCTGCGGCGCCACGGTCCCGCCGGCATCACATGGTGCGTGTGCATGTCCACGATCAACTCGCCGCCGGATCCGAGTACCGATTCACACGCGGCCGCATCGGTCGGATCCGGCGTGACGAAACGGCCACCGCGGGTGGTAGACGTCGTCGAACCGATGACGCGTTTCGTCGCTCGTTCGCTCGCGCAGGCGTCGAATACGGCCAGACTCAGCGCGACCCCGCTCGCCGACTGCAGGAAGCGGCGGCGAGAGGTCCCTCTCGATCGCGCGATCGCATCGGCCCGCGCCAGAACGTCGTCGACGATGGCTCGGTCCCACGGGCTCGGCGGGCGCGGGACGAACTCGCCGTTGCCAACTTCACCGGGCAGGAGCGGGAGCGGTGGATCCTCCCGATCGAGATCACGACGGCGCCGTGCGGACCACATCATGGTGAAGCTACTGGCCGAGATGTCGACCGGTTCCCGGAACCGGGAACCTTGGGTCCGGCGGCGGTGTACAACTCCCGATTGATCATGCTGTCCGACAACGACCTGGTCGAGCTCGCTCGACTCGGCGACTCCGACGCGTTCTGCTCGCTGCTCGAGCGCCATCGTCTCGTCGCGCTCCGAGTGGGTTACACCATCGCCGGTGGCGACGCCGAGGATGCGGTCCAAGAGGCGATGGTCAAGGCGTTTCGCCATCTCGATCGATTTCGGAGCGGCTCACCGTTCCGGCCCTGGTTGCTGGCGATCGTCGCGAACGAAGCCCGCAACCGGCGCCGGTCTCACGCTCGTCATGCGACGCTCGCGTTGCGCGTGCGCGAAGGCAATGCACCGATGCTGGCCGCGGTGTCCGGTTCCGCCGAGGACGCCGCGATCGAACGCGACCAGCAATCGCATTTGCTCGCCGCCGTCACAGCACTGCCGGACCGCGACCGCGAGGTCATCGCGCTGCGGTACTTCGCCGGGTTGAACGAGGCCGAGACCGCGACCGCCTTGGAGTGTCCGACCGGAACCGTGAAGTCTCGACTGTCACGCGCGCTCGATCGACTGCGCGTAGCCCTGACCGAGGACGTGCGCTCATGAGCTCGCTGGAACTTCGGTTGATCGAGTTGGGCGCGACCCTCGACACACCTGATGGCGACGGTCTCGTCGCACGCGTCGCCGAGGAGATCGCGCCGGCACCGCCGGTCGTCCACCGAGGGCACCGGCGCGCGATCGCGCTCATGGCCGCGGCCGTGATCGTCGCCGCCGCGATCGCGATCGGGCCGAGTCGGGGGGCCATCGCGGATCTGTTCCGATCGGGTCGCGTCGAGCTTCGTTCGGCACGTGACTTCCCGACGACCCACTCCGCCCACCCGCGCCCGACGCTGTTGCCGGAACTGCACACAACCCCACTGAGCGGCGCCCAGGCCGCGGTCGCGTTCCCGATCCGACTCCCCCAGCTCGTCCCGTCGCAAACGCCGACCATCTCGGTCGATCAACGGGTGCCCGGTGGCCTGGTGTCGTTGGAGTATCAGGATTTCCGGGTCGTCGAGATCGCAGCCGGCCCGGGTCCATCGGTCATGGCAAAGGCCATCGGTCCGAGGACGAGGATGGCCGCCGTGACCGTAGGTGGTGCACCCGGACTGTGGATCACCGGCACCCACCATCTCATTGCGTATCTCGATCGCGACGGGAACGTGCGCCAAGACACGGTGCGCGAGGCCGGACACGTCTTGGTGTGGGCGACCGGGGGCGTGACGTTCCGGGTCGAGGGATTCCATCAGCTCGCCGCGGCCCGCCAGATTGCAGACGCCATCTCCTAGATCGATGAGACTGCGACCATGACGATGGACGTGAACGACAATCCCAACGCCGCCCAGTCCGAGAACTGGAACGGCGACAACGGCATCCGTTGGGTCGCGAGCGCCGACGAACGCGATCGCATCCTCGCGCCCGTCGCCGACGCGCTGTTCGCGGCCGTCGCGCTCACGGCGGGATCTCGCATCCTCGACGTCGGCTGTGGCTGCGGTGTCACGTCACTACGCGCGGCGGAGCTCGTGGGCGCGAACGGTTCCGTCACCGGCATCGACATCTCGGAGCCGATGCTCGGCGTCGCGCGTGCCCGCGCGACCGCAGCAGGAATAAGCAACGTCACCTTCGTCAAGGCCGACGCGCAGACCTACGCCTTCGCACCCGATTCGAGCGATGTCGTCATCAGCCGCTTCGGCACGATGTTCTTCGCCGATCTCATCGCCGCGTTCACCAACATCAGGGGCGCGCTCGCACCGGGCGGACGACTCGCGCTCGCCACCTGGCAACCCCTCATCGCGAACGACTGGTTGATGGTCCCCGGCGCGGTCCTGCTCAACCACACGACCATGCCCGAGCAACCGGCGAATGCACCGGGCATGTTCGCCCAGTCCAACCCGGACCTCGTGCAGGGAGTGCTCGACGCCGCCAGGTACACCGATGTCACCTTGACCGATGCGCGCGTCACGTTCACGGTCGGGGCGACGGTCGACGACGCCGTCGGCTACCTCGGCGAGGCGGGTCCCGGCCGACTCTTGCTCGAAACCATCCCGGAGGGACCGGCGCGCGACGCCGCGATCGCTGACGTGCGCGCCGAACTCGCCCACCACCTCACTCCCGCGGGTGTGCAGCTCGACGGGGGTATCTGGCTCATCACCGCCCGCCGCGCCGCCCGCTGACACAATCCGAGCCATGCGCGTACTCGTGACCAACGACGACGGAGTCGATGCCGTCGGCATCCAGAAGATGGCCATCGCCCTGGCGCGCGACGAGCGCTTCGACGTCGTCGTGGTGGCGCCCCATCGCGATCAGAGCGGCGCGGGCGCATCCCTCGGGCCGAGCTGGCACGCGGGTGTGGATACCCACCGCGTGGAACTCCCCGACGATCCGGCGATCGAGGCGTGGGCGCTCGACGGCTCCCCGGCGATGTGTGTGCTCGCCGCCAACCTCGGCGGATTCGGCCCTCGGCCCGACCTCGTGATCTCCGGCATCAACGCGGGCTTGAACACCGGGCGGGCAGTGCTGCATTCGGGCACCGTCGGTGCCGCGTTCACCGCGCAGAACCTGCGCATGTCCGCGATCGCCGTGAGCTTGCAGTCCGGCGATCCATGGCAGTGGGACACCGCAACTGCGCTCACCCTCGTTGCGATCGGCATGATCCTCGACGGGCCCCCGCGGTCGGTGCTCAATCTCAACGTGCCCGACCGCGCGCATTCCGACGTGCTCGGAATTCGGTGGGCGCGGCTCGCGCCATTCGGTGAAGTACGGATGGCACTACGGGACGACGCGCCGGGTGAGCATTCGGATACGACCAGCCGACGACTCGCCACCGAAATGCAGCTCGCGCAGGTCGACTTCGATCCCGACACCGACACCGGGCTCGTGCGCGCCGGATACGCGACGTTGACCACGCTCGTGGGCGTCGCCGAAGCATGGCCGACCGACGCCGACGACGGAGCGGAGATCGCACTCCCCGAGATCGGCGAATCCATCGCGCCAGGGGTACCGCTCCACGCTGCGCACCGCATCCCCGACGCAAGCGCACGCGGCATCCTGCACCGTCCGAAGACGGTGGCCGAGCCGGAGATCACTGGATGACGGAACCGCACGGGAGCTTGCACCAAAATAGCCCGGCATGGAGCTGCTCTTGCTGTCGAACTCCACCAACTATGGGGCCGAGATGTTCGCCCACGCCGCGGCAGGGTTCGAGGAGGTAGCCGCGGGAGCCACCGTGACCTTCATTCCGTATGCGCTCGCGGACTGGGACGACTACGCGGATCGGGTGACGGCCGCGCTCGGCGCGTTCGGGATCGACGTCGCTTCCGCGCACCGGTCTGACGCCCCAGACCGGGCGATCCGCGATGCCGAAGTGGTGATGATGGGTGGTGGCAACAGCTTCCGGCTGCTCGATGCGCTCTACGGCCTCGACGTCATCGAGGAACTCGGAGCGCATGTGCGCGCCGGCACCACGCGCTACATGGGAGCGTCGGCCGGGACGAACGTCGCGTGTCCGACGATCCGTACGACCAACGACATGCCAATCTGTCAACCTCCGAGCTTCACCGCGCTCGGGTTCCTGCCGTTCCAGATCAACCTCCACTACGTCGACCCCGATCCGGTCTCGACGTTCATGGGTGAGAACCGCGAGGAACGCATCGGTGAGTTCCTCGAAGAAAACCACTGTCCGGTGCTCGCGATGTACGAAGGGTCGTGGCTCAGGGTCACGGGCGATACCGCCACGGTCACCGGTCGGGCCCGCCTCTTCCAGCGCACAGGCTGCGAGGCGTTCGACGACGGCGTCGACGTCTCCGAGCTGCTCCAACTGACGCCAATGTTCGACGGTGGCCAGCGTCCCCGACGCAGCGACTCCGCCTGACGCTCAACCTCAACGCCGCTTCGTGCGCGTTCCTAAATCACGCGCACGTTCTGTGCTTCCTCGCCCTTCTTGCCGGGTGCGACGTCGAACTCGACGCGCTGGCCCTCGTCGAGGCTCTTGTAGCCGTCGCCCTGGATGTTGGAGAAATGAACGAAGACATCGTCACCTTGCTCGCGCGAGATGAAGCCGAATCCCTTGTCTGCGTTGAAGAATTTCACTGTCCCTTGTGCCACGAATACTCGTTTCTTCGCGCGGCAAGCCAACCAATTCGGCCTGCTCGCACCAGAGACTGTACTCACGGGTTCCGTCGCCGCTCTCAACTAGCGCAGGTGTCCTCGCCCAGGGCGGATGAAAGTAGGGACGTCGGAACCCGGAGGTTCGGCCAGATCCCATCGGGATCTAGATAGCTGATACGCTATCGCCATGACTCCGTCGTCCACGCTCCTCCGGCAGGCACGCTCGCTGCGCGACCAGACCCAGCGAGCAGTCGCGGCGCGCGCCGGCATCGCCCAGCCGACGATCGCCGCGATTGAGTCCGGTCGGCGCGACGCGACGGTGAGCACGATCTCCCGCCTCGTCGAGGCGACCGGTTGCCAGCTCGCGCTCCTGCCCACGCGCGCGCCGGCTACGGCCGCAGTCGCCGCGGCAATCCAACACGAGCTGCGCGCCGGGCACGAAACGATCGCGTTCCGA
This sequence comes from Acidimicrobiia bacterium, assembly GCA_025357995.1. Lineage (GTDB taxonomy): Bacteria > Actinomycetota > Acidimicrobiia > IMCC26256 > JAENVU01 > JAENVU01. The sequence goes on from JANYLF010000054.1 coordinate 11,121, forward strand.
CACGTGATCCAACTGTCCGACGACCTCCTCGATGCCGAGCCCGCACTCGCCGTCGCGTTGTGTGTCCAGCCGCCGACACTGACCGGATCCGATCGTTACGACGCGCTCCTCGCGGCGTTGGTCGAGCACCGGCTCCGCGCCCGTCGCCTCCCCGTGCCGGCCTGGGTGCGCGAACCCCAGCGCACGCTCCCCCACCCGACACCCCTCATCGACGCAGCCTGGTACCGCGAGTTCGCCGAACGAACGGCACCGCCTGCGTTCCGAAAGCACAACGTGCTCATCCCCGCCGGTGAGCTCGAGAGCGTCTGAACGGCATGTTCACCCCGGCCGAGATCGGCCGACTCCTCGACCTCGTCGCTGCGAAGCTCGATGCGCGCCGCGTCGATGCCACGATCATCGTTGCCGGTGGCGCAAACATGGGATACGTCTACGACGCACGACAGTCGACGAGAGACATCGACGCGCTCGTCCAACCCAAGGACGCGGTACTCGCGGCCGCAGCAGAAGTCGCGGAGACCGAAGGCCTACCGGCCGATTGGCTCAACGACAGGTTCGCGATGTTCTGGCCGCAACACGGCGAACCCGACTTCAGCCACGTCGCGCAACACGGCACGGTCACTCTCCGCTACGCCGGACCGCGCGTCATGCTCGCCATGAAGATGCTCGCGTCCGTCCGCGGCCGACGAGACACCGACGACCTCGCCCACCTGCTCGAGCCTGCCGGCGTGTCGAACATCCAGCAGGCCATCGGCATCTTCGAAGACTTCTATCGAGACCACGACATACCGCCGCAGGCGCTCGCGGTCCTCGAAGCAACGCTCGCCGCCCGCGAATGACGAGCCCCGATCGCATCGACCACGCAATCGAGAGCTACGGAATTCGCACGCCAGAGATAGCTCGAGCGATCACGAGGCGTTGGATCTCCGAGGTGCCTTCGAAGATCGTGTAGGTCCTTTTGTCCCGTCTGCCGGATCGGCCCCGGTCCGCTGACGTGCACCGATTCTCCACCCGCGCCCCTCCCGTCCACGCGACCCGGTGCAGTTGTAGGGATGAAAGTAGGGATGAGAACGCCAGCCGCGCCCGTTGCCTAAATCCCGGAACCAGTCGATGTGTCGATCTGCTCGCGGTGCCAGCGCGTGATTGCGGCCGTCACGAAGTCTGGGTCGTCGCACATCGGGAAGTGCATGCCGTCGGGAAGCACGAGTTGACGAGCGGCCGGGAAGCGCTCTTTCCATTGCGGTTGGAATCCGAGCGGGTCGTTCTTCTCACCGAAGATGGTCAACACCGGCTTGGCCGCGAGCGGACCAGCCATGGCCGCTTCGATCGCGGAGAAAAGGCCACGGCTCTTGCGAGCCGATCGCATGTAGCGGTGAAATGATCGGCGGGCGCGACGATCGATACCCGCCCGAA
>JANYLF010000082.1 GCA_025357995.1 Acidimicrobiia bacterium
CCGCGTCTGGCAACGAGCGTCGATCGAGTGCAACGCCGCCGTCTTCGCCGCGGAACCGACTGCGATGCCGAGATCGATGTCTCGCAGGTTGCAGGTGGGGCCGATGAACTCCAACTCGGTGGATTCGGCGCGCAGTGGCGCAGTTTCGTGGAGAAACTCGGCGCACGTCGCGTACCCGCAGGCACCGCAGTCGTAGTTCGGCGGGTACCAGTCGGAGAGACCGACGAAGAGGATCGCGTCGACGGCCTCAGCGACATCGGCGTCGCGAAACCAGATCGCTTGGCGTCGTTCCTTGCCTCGCGCTCGGATCCACTCGGCGAGTGCGTGTTTCGTGGTGGTGTCGTCGACGATGACGGTCTCGACGAAGTTCGGCTTCCCGGCGATGAAGAGCTGCCCGCCGGATTTCGGTGCGGTGATGGCCGAGGCGGCCATGAGCTTCGCGACCTGACGCACGGTGTCCGCACGTATCGCCTCGTAGTCCAAGTGCTCGGTCACGGTCGGCCCGCCTCCACTTCGCGTTCACACCACACGTACAGCGCGTCGTACACGAACGACGCTCGTTCCAACAGGCGATGGTCGTCGGTCTCGGCGCCGAGTCCACCGATGCCGATCGCGAGCAGTCCGGGTCCGAGGGGATCGGTGCCGAGTTCGCTGTCTATGTCTGCGGCGTGGACGGCGCGGGCGAGGCGCATCAGCGCGGGGTCGCCGGTCAGCCGGTGATCCTCGATGAGCACCTCGAACGTGCACAGACCGTCGCGGTGGTCGTACCGAGCGCCGGGGGTGTCGAACCCTTTGGCGTCTTGCTCGCGTTGGATGTCGAGGACATCATCGGTCGGGACGTAGAGGATCTCGGCGTCGGGATCGATGAACCGTTTGATGAGCCACGGACAGGCGATCCGGTCGGTCTTCGGTCGGGCTCGGGTGACCCATTTCATTCGGTGCTCCATGGCTGGTTGATCAACGATTCGATGGTGGTCGGGTTGAGGTACCCGCCGGCCAGGTCGTAACGGATGATGGGCTGGTAGTCGACGGCCTGGTGGACTTCGGACGCGGTCAAGGCGTCGCGCTCGGGCGTTGCGATCCACGCGTCGAAGACCTCATGACTTGGCCACACCGTGATGACGACGGTCTTGACGGTGCCGTCGGACGGTTCCAGGACCCACTCGGCGACGATTCCGTGCGCTTCGCGTATCGAACGACTGTCAGCGATCCATTGCATATACCGATCACGCCATTTCGCAGGTACCGCGACGGTTCGGAGACAGACGATCACGATGCTCTCGTCATGCAGGGTCCCGGCCGGTCAGCAACGCGCGGCGTCGGTACTCGTACAAGCCGTCGAAAAGTGGTCGCGTCGCCGCGAGCACTTCGTCGTCGGTGCGCAACATGGACAGCCCTCGGCAGAGCACGTCGAGTCCGGGACCTTCCGGTGCGTCGAACCGGTCGTCAGCTAGGTCGGCTTCGTGGACAATGCGTGCCATGTCCCAGAGCACCGCGTCGTCGAGTTCGAAGTGGCGCAGCATCGTCTCGAAGCTGCAATCGGGACCGTGATGTGAGAGCGCGACGCCGGGCATGTCGAACGGTGTGGCCGTCTCCGGCATGTCAGCCCGATCATCGACGAACATGAACTCCGCCTGCGCGTGGATGAACTTGGTGATCAACCAGGCACATGCCGCCCGATCGACGTGGCACCCGGTGCGCGTGACCCAGATCACGGGCGAGACCGAGCCTGCGTCTTCGAGTTCTTTCCTGCGTTGCTCGCGAGTTTTTCGACCGCACGTTGGGCCCGCTCTCGCTCCGGGGGTGGAAAGAAGTCGCGCGAACGGATCCGGGCGAGCTCGCGTCGCAACCGTGCGACCGTCCGCCTTCTTGCGACGTCATCGATGTCGAGCGCCTCGCGAGCCGCGACCATGACCGTTGCGTAGTCGGAGACGACTGCTTCGGTCATCTGGCGTGCAAACGCCTGCTCCTGCGCACGCGACCCTGGACGGGCGATCCAGATCGTCGCTTCTCCCTTGGCTGCCAACACCTCGTCCGCAATCCACTCCAGTTGTTCACGCGTTCGGGCATCGGCCGGCAACGCGACGAGACCATCGAGAACCTGTGCCACACCGAGCCGCTTCAGCTTGCGCCACACCGTCACTCGAACCGTCGACGGCTCCCGAGGCAACCGGTACGACAGCAGCACCCACTCGAACTTCCCGGCCATGAAGCACACCGTATGCCGAACGTCACTAGACATGCAACCACGGTTACTTCATAGTAGGCACGTAACCGCGGTTACATAACCCACCCAGGAGGCTCCCGTGACCTTTCTCCTCTCAGTCTCTGTTCTCGCTGCCGTCTACGTGGCGATGTACGGACTCGAACGCCTACCGGGGCTCCGATTCCGTCCGCTGCCGTTCCGGCGGCGTTACTTCACCACCGACGTCGCCTGGTACGGCGTCGCGGTGGCGATCACCGCGGTATCGGTCTTCGTGCTCCAGCCGGTGATTTCGAAGCTGGCGATCGAACCGATCGCGCGCAACGTCGCCGCGATGCCCACGGTCGCCCGGGTCCTGCTCGCGTTCCTGCTGTTCGATCTCATCTCCTACACCGTCCATCGTGCGCTGCATCGATACGACGCGCTATGGAGCTTCCACAAGGTCCATCACTCCACCCTCCAGCTCGACGGGCTCGCGCAGACGCGTGCGCACATGTGCGAGAACATGCTCCGCTTCGTGCCCGGACAGATCGTCATGTTCCTCATCGGCATCCCGATCGCCGAAGTGGCACCGGTCCTCGCCTTCGCCGCGATCTACGGCGTGTTCGACCACTCGAACCTCGGGATCAACTTCCGCTGGGCCGAAGCGTTGTTCGTGACCCCGCGGCTCCATCGACGCCACCACGTACCGTCGAGCTCACACCAGAACTTCGGCCCTGTTCTCACGATCTGGGACCGCATGTTGGGCACCTTCGTGAGCCTCGACACCGCGGCCGACGAGCAGTTCGGTGTGCCCGGCGAGGTCGACACCTACCCGCAGCGCTTCGACAAGGCAGTTCGGCGGCCGATGCTGGATGTGCGTCAGGCGGTCAGGAACCGACGCGCGCCTCGGCCCCTCGAGCCGAGCGGGTAGCAGAGGCCAGACTGCGTCCGTGGCGTTCGATCCGAAGGCAGATCTGCACGAGTACCTGGAGTCGGGTCGCGAGGTGATGCTTTGGAAGCTCGATGGGCTGTCTGAGTGCGACATTCGCCGACCGTTGGTGCCGACGGGAACGAACTTGCTCGGTCTGGTCCAGCACGTCGCCAGTATCGAGACCGGCTACTTCGGATCGGTGTTCGGCCGGCCGTTCCCAGAGCCGCCGGCATGGATGCAGGATGGCGAGCCGAACGGTGACATGTGGGTGCGGCCCAGCGAGACGAAGGAGCGCGTCGTCGAGTTCTGTCGCCGGGTGTGGGCTCATTCCGACGCGACGATCGATGCGCTTCCGTTGGAGGCCATGGGTGAGGTGCCGTGGTGGCCGGAGGGCGAACGCGAACTGTCGCTTCATCGGGCGTTGGTTCACGTGATCGTCGACATCTCTCGCCACGCCGGCCACGCTGACCTGCTTCGCGAGTTGATCGATGGCACCGTCGGGGCGGATCGCCGCTGGTCCAACCTCCCGCCGGGTGATGAGGCTTGGTGGAAGAACTATCGGAGCAAACTCGAGGCCGCCGCGCTTCAAGCAGGCGCAGTTGACGATGGAGGACGAGCCTCGTGATATTGAACCCCGACCATCTGACCATCGCCGTGGCGGACGCGACGAGCGCGATCGAGTTCTTCGAGCTGCTCGGCTTCCAGCAAGGTCACGTCGCGACGATCGACGGCGGTCGTCCGGCGGAGTACATGGGCATGCCCGATATGAAGGCGCAGCACATCACGCTGGCACTCGTTGGATCGGAACCGCGGTTCGAGATTCAGTTGCTCGTGTTCGATCCGACGCCGGCCGAAGATCCCGGCGAGCACCCGACCAACCGCCGGCGGCGGGGCTACAACCACCTGGCGTTCCGCGTCGACGACATCGAGGCGGTCAGCGCGCACCTGGTGGACAACGGCGTGACCATGCTCAGCGACGAGATGGATTACATCAGCCGTCGACTCAGATTCTTCGAGGGTCCCGAAGGCATCACGCTCGAACTGGTGCAGTGGGTCGACTCGGACGACTCTTGATGACGCGTCTCAAACCGACGCGATGACGGCGTGGGAGGATGCGCTCCGTGTCTGAGAGCCTCCGGAAGTACGTCGAAGCCGTCTACCTGCTCGACGCGGTCACCCGGCGAGTTCCGAGCGATGCCTGGGACAATCCGTCGTGTTGTACCGGATGGACGGCCCGCCAGGTCGCGGGACACGCGGCGTGGTACGTGAAGACGATCGCCAGCCTCGCGGCTGGAGTCGGTCCCATCGCGCCGGAGGACGAGGCCGGGGTTCTGGGTGATGACCCCGCTTCGGCCATGCGCTCGATCGTGCGCGCGACGTTTGCAGAACTCGACCAACCGGGCGGGCTGGCCCGGATCGTCCCGACCCCCGCCGGCGAGATGCCGCTCGATGTGTGGATCGGCGTGCTGCGGGTCGATCCGCTGATCCACGCGTGGGACCTCGCCGACGCGACCGGTGTCGCGCATGGCATCGACGCCGAGTTGGCCACCGACGCCCACACCGCGATGGAACCGTTCATCGAGGCATTGCGTGCAAGTGGCGGATACGGCGACGGCGTAGCCGCGAAGAGCACGGATCCCGTCGCCAAGTTCATCGCGTTCACCGGCCGCACCCCTGTGAGCTGAGCGGCCCCGCTCATTGGGAAAATCGTTGGGTGGTCTCACCCTCGGCGTACGGTGGCGTCGCGCCGGACGGTTCCTGCGGCGACGGGTCGCTCTGAGGCCTGAGCCCTCCGGCTTCTCGAAGCTCCACGCTTCCTCGACGGCCTTCGACGGGCCCGTTTTCCACTGCCGACGCGGAGGCGATGGTGCCTGACCAACCTGGATCGATGTACTTCGACAGCAACGGAGTCCTCACCGAACACCGATGGATCGGTGGACAGGAGGTCATCGTCCACTACGACGATCTCCCCGATTCCGATATCACCGAGGTGGACGGGATCCCGTGCACCACGGCGTTGCGGACCGTGATCGACCTTGCCGTCGATCTCGACCCGGTGCAGTTCCATCGCGCGGTACGGGACTGCCTCGACCGTAGCTTGTTCACGGTGGAGGAAGCGTTGGCGCGCGTCGGCCGAGCGGACATGCGGCACCGGCGCGGTGCCGAGTTGCTCCGTCTCCATCTCGTCGGCAGATGAGTCGAGGTATGAGGAGCCTGTGACAGTGAGTATGATGATGGTATGACACAGTTGAAGCGGCGCGTCACCGTCACGGTGGATCCGGAACTCGTCGAGGCGGGCAACCGCGCCGTGGCCGTTGGTGTCGCCGACTCGCTGAGCGCGTGGGTCAACACCGCCATGGCCGAACGAGCGCGACGGGACGAGCAACTCGCGCGGCTGCACGATGCCATTGCCGGCTACGAGGCCGAGTTCGGCGAGATCACTGCCGACGAGATTGTCTCCCAACGACGCGCCGACCAAGAGCACGCAACGGTCGTGCGCGGCCGACGGGCGTCGAAGCGCGCCCGAGCGGCGAAGTCCGCGTGACCCTGGTACTCGATGCCGGGGCGCTCATCGCGCTTGATCGCAACGATCGGGCGATGTGGGTTCGTCTCAAGGCGGTGCACCACATGGGTGAGCTGCCGGTCACACACGGCGGAGTGGTCGCCCAGGTCTGGCGGGGCGGACCGCGTCAGGCGCGCTTGGCCGCCGCCCTCTGCGGGATCGAAGTCCGGCCGCTCGATGAGCAACTCGGACGCGCCGCGGGCGAGCTCATGCGCACGACCCGGACGTCCGACGCGATCGACGCCGCGGTCGCGCTGCTCGCCGTCGACGGCGACGACGTGATCACCGCCGACGTCGACGATCTCGAGCTCCTGGTGGCCGCCACGGGTCGGCACGTGGAGCTCATCCGTCCCTGAGTGACCGGCGCTGCTGCTCCGGCCTTGACAGTCGCGGAGCATCGACATACTTTATCGATTGGTAAATTAACCATCGAGGAAACCATGAGGGCCGCCCTGTGACGACGGTGATCGATGAGGACCGGCTCAGTGACACGTTTGCTGCACTCGCCAACTCGACGCGGCGAGCGATCCTGGCCCATCTCGCAGAAGGTTCGGCAACGGTCAACGAACTCGCCGAGCCCTTCCAGATGACCCTTCCGGCGGTCTCGAAGCACATCAAGGTGCTGGAGCGGGCCGGTCTGGTCACTCGGGGTCACCACGCGCAGTACCGACCGTGCGCGCTCGACGCCGAACCGCTGCAGCAAGTGTCCACCTGGGCTGAGCAGTACCGACCCGTCTGGGAGGCGCGCTTCGATCGGATGGACGACTACATCAAGCAACTCCGACCGCGACGAAAAGACAGGCGATGACAATGGCTGAAGGCCCGGGCGCACAAGACGCCGTCGTGATCGAGCGCATCCTCGACGCTCCGGTGGATCTCATCTGGTCGATGTGGACCGCGTCCGAACACTTCAAGGGTTGGTACGGCCCGACCGGCGCCTCGATCCCCGTGGCGAAGATGGACGTGCGGGTCGGCGGAACTCGTCTCGTGTGCATGGAGATGGAAACTCCCAACGGCACGATGCAGATGTGGTTCACCGGCGAGTACCGCGAAGTTGTCGAGCCCCAGCGTCTCGTCTACACCGAGTCCATGTGTGACGAGCACGCCAATATCCTGTCGCCCGCGGACATGGGCATGCCCGAAGGCCATCCCACTACCACCGAGATCATCGTCGAACTCGAGGACCTCGGTGGTCGCACGAAGATGGTCATGACCCATGTCGGGATTCCCGAAGGCTCCCCGGGGGCGGCCGGATGGACGATGGCATTCGACAAGCTCGCGCTCTACGTCGAAGCGCAGAACTACGAGGCGAGCGACCGGTCTTGAGAAGTTCGCATCTCGGTTCCACGGCCGGTCGGGGAGGGACGGCTACGCGGTCGCGAACGAGGCCAGACTGAGGCCCGTGCCGGAAATTGATCTCCTGTCGCCGAGTTCCTTCGCCCACGGTCAACCGCACGATCAGTTCGCGTGGCTCCGGGAACACTCGCCGGTGCACTGGCACCCCGAACCGCGCGCGGACGGATTCTGGGTGGTGACGCGCCACGCCGACGTCCGGGCCGTAGGACGCGACCCGGCCGCGTTCTCGTCCACGCCGACCGTGCTGATCCCCGACGACGGGGCGATGGATCTCGGCGACCATCAGATGATGCTCATGACGGATCCGCCGCGGCACTCCGCGCTGCGCAAGATCGTCGCGCGCGAGTTCATCCCGAAGGTCGCCCAGGCGATGCGGCCACGCATCGAGGTGCTCGCGACGCGCATCATCGATCAAATCGCCGATGCCGGGACCTGCGATCTCGTCACCGACATCGCGGGACTGATGCCGTCGTACGTGATCGCCGACATGTTCGATATCCCGCATGAGGACGGCGTCGCGCTGTACGCGCTTACCGAGGCCATCCACGCCGCGCCGGAGAGCCAGGCGCCCGGCGCGGGGATGATGGCGGTGATCGAGATGTTCAACTACGCGAATGGCGTGTGGGAGGCACGACGGGCCGAGCCCACCGACGATCTCGCCAGCCTCATTGCTCACGCGACTGTCGACGGCAACGAGCTCGACGTCATCGACTTCAACCTCTTCTTCCTGCTGCTCATCGACGCCGGTGGTGACACCACCCGAAACCTCGTAGCCGGTGGCATGGACGCGCTCTTCGCCCACCCGGAGCAGTTGGCGTGGCTCGTCGAGGATCTCGACGCGCGGCTGGCTCCCGCGGTCGAGGAGTTGCTGCGATGGGTCAGCCCCGTCGTGTACATGCGCCGAACCGCGCCGCGCGATACCGAGCTCCGCGGTGTGCCGATCGCCGCGGGCCAGAAGGTGGTCATGTACTACGGAGCGGCCAACCGCGACCCGGAGGCGTTTGGGCCGACCGCGGGGGTGCTCGACCTCGCGCGCACACCCAACGATCACATCGCGTTCGGCGGTGGTGGCCCGCACTTCTGCCTCGGCGCCCACATCGCGCGCGTGGAGATCAAGGCATTGCTCCGCGAGTTGTTGACGCGACTCGTCGAGCTCCGTCCGGCCGGTTACACGGAATGGCTTCCGTCGACGTTCATCTCCGGTCCGAAGCACCTGCCGATCACCTACCGGGCGGTGTGACGACGGCAGCGTAGCGGCGGGCGGGTGACGCCGACCGGTTCGCGCACGTAAGGTCGGAGGATGAGTGAAGCAGCCGAAAAGGCATATCAGCGGTTCCTCGCCGACGTCGGCAACGACGAGGGCACCGGGGAGTGGTTCCAGGTCACGCAAGAGCAGATCGACGGGTTCGCGGACTTCACCCACGATCACCAGTTCATCCACGTCGATCCGGAGGCGGCGAAGAACACGCCGTTCGGTACGACGATTGCGCACGGGTTCCTCACGTTGTCGATGCTCACGCACCTGGCCAAGGGTGCGAGCAGCGCGCCCGAGGATCCGGCCCGGTACGAGGGCCTCCTTATGGGCATCAACTACGGCTTCAACCGCGTGCGGTTCGTGAGCCCGGTCAAGGTCGGATCTCGCATCCGCGCGCGGGCGGTGACCACAAACGCTGAGTTGAAGGGCAACGCGGTCGAGACGACGCGCAACTTCACTGTGGAGATCGAGGGCGAGGAGAAGCCCGCACTCGTCGCCGAATGGGTCACCCGGGCCGTCTACGCCTGACCCCAACGCGAGGAGCGTCGCCGTGGGAGGCGAACCGATGAAGTTCCGCGGGTGGCCGGAAGCGGCCTTCGACTTCTACGCGCGCCTCGAGCTCGACAACACGAAGGCGTTCTGGCAGGCGAACCGCGCGATCTACGACCAAGCGGTGCGCGAGCCGTTCGACGCGCTGTCGGACCTCGTGGAGGGTGAGTACGGGCGCTTGCGCGTCTTCCGGCCGTACCGCGACGTGCGGTTCTCGAAAGACAAGGCGCCATACAAAACCGCGGCCGGCGCGGTGACCGAGAGCGCCGACGGTTCGATCTACTACGTGCAGGTCGGAGCCGTTGGGCTCTTCGTCGGGTCCGGCTATTACCACATGGCCTCGGACCAGTTGCAGCGTTGGCGGGGCGCGGTGGACGACGAGAGGAGCGGCGCGGCGATCGTCAAGGTCATCGCCGGGTTGCGCAAGACTCGACTCGAGATCGGCGCGATTGACGCACTCAAGACCGCGCCGCGTGGATACCCGCGGGATCACGCGCGCATCGAGCTACTCCGGATGAAGGGTCTGACCGCGGGCAAGTCGTTTCCCGTCGCGCGCTGGATACACACCGCGGGCGCGGCGCCGCGGATCGTCGAGGCCTGGTCGCACTGCGCGCCGATGAACGAATGGCTTGCTCGGCATGTCGGTCCGAGCACCTTGCCACCGCGGGAGCCCGACTGAGCCAAATCGGAACGCGGGTACTGAGCATGGATCGCGGCGGGTCTCGTCTGGAACACTGAGCGCATGACGGACTTCGAGAATGCCGATCTGCGCGGTGCGCAGTTCCGCGACGTCGACCTCACGGACGCTCGGATTGAGGCCGCCAACCTCACGAACGTGAAGATGACCGACGTGTGGTTGGTCAACGTCGACATCGACGGCATGTTCAACGGCGTGAAGATCAACGGTGTCGACGTGACCGCGTACCTGAGCGCGGAACTCGCCCGGATCAATCCGGAGCGAGCGCTCATGGAGCCGACCGATCCCGACGGAATGCGCGCGGCGTGGAGTGCCGTCTCCTCGCGTTGGGACGCGACCATCGAGCGTGCGCAACAGCTCCCCGAGGAAACGTTGCACGCGTCGGTCGACGGCGAGTTTTCGTTCGTGCAAACGCTTCGCCACCTGGTGTTCGCGATGGACAAGTGGTTAACGGCAAGGCGCCGGTCCAAGGGTGCTTGCATGTCGTCTTCGAAGAGGAGATGGCGCACCACGGTTACGCGACGCGCGATCTCGATGCGTTGACGCAGCCGTAGCGCGCTGACTCCCAAACTTGAGGCTCACTGACGGCGTCTCCGTCGTCGACCGGGTGGTCGTAAGCTTGGTGGGTATCGCTCCTGGGGAGAACTTGATGCGTGTTCGACCGGTCGTGACTTTGACCATCGCAGTGCTGCTACTTGGCGCGTGTGGATCGGGCGGGAACTCGGCGGCGGGACAGAAGACGACCGCGAAGTCGAAGTCAACACCGAGCACTTCTATGGGTGACATGGCAGGGATGGACCACGGAACCATGGCCGCGACGACACCCGTCACCGACTTGAACGGTCATCAGGTTGTCGGCGTGAAGGCGCAGGATGTGATGGCTGAGAAGGCGCCGGACAAGCCAGTCGATCCCGCGACCCACGCGCTCCTCGCACAGCAACTCGTGATGGCGCGTGCCTCGGCGATGCGTTACCCGACAGTTGCGGCCGCCTCGGCCGCGGGCTACCACCTCGTTGGCGGCGGCTTCGGTCCGGGAAGCGGCGCGCACTACATCGGCGGGTTCTCCATGGGATTGGATCCGAGCAAACCGCTCGCCTTGATCTACGACGGCATCCACCCCACCTCCCAGATGGTCGGGCTCATGTACTACGCGATGGGCAGTACAGCTCCAGAGGGATTCGCGGGTCCGAACGATCATTGGCATCGCCACAGTGGTGTGTGCACCGGCAAGGGTGGCGACGTCCTCTTCCCGCCCGACTCGAGCGTGACCGCGGCGCAGTGCACCAAGGCGGGTGGCTTCTACATGAGCATCACGGGTTGGATGGTGCATGCCTGGGTGGCGCCTGGTTGGGAAAGCCCGGCCGGGGTGTTCTCGCACGAGAACCCGGATCTCCCGTGTGCCGACGGCACGTTCCACACCGACACGATCGGGCGGTGCCAAGGGTCGTAACCGGTCCTGCCGCGCTCAGGCGTTCGCGGCGGCGTTCAGCGCATCGAGGTGCTCGGTCGCCTCGAGGTACTCGTTCACCCAGCGTTCGATCACGGCCGCCGTCTTCTCGACCTTCGCGAACTGGCCGACGACCTGTCCGACCGGATTGAACGCGACGTCGACGGTCTGGTCCGGGTAGCGGTGCGTCGCCGCGACGGCGATGCCCGAGACCATGTACTGGAGCGGCATCCCGAGCGGCTCGGGATTGCCCGGCGCCTCCCACGCGTCGGTCCAATCGTTGCGCAGCATGCGACAGGGCTTGCCGGTGAACGAGCGGCTACGCACGGTGTCGCGCGAGCCGGCCTTGATGTAGGCGGCCTGTTGCACCGGCGTGTTCTCGGATTCCTCGACCATCAGCCACTGCGAACCCGACCACGCGCCCTGGCAGCCCAGCGCAAGTGCGGCCGCGATCTGCGCGCCGCTGCCGATGCCGCCCGCCGCGAGCACAGGTATCGGCGCGACCTCTTTGACCACCTGCGGCCAGAGGACGATGGAACCGACCTCACCGCAGTGGCCGCCACCTTCGCCGCCTTGGGCGATGATGATGTCGACGCCCGCGTCGGCGTGCTTGCGCGCTTGATACGGCGAGCCGCACAGCGCCGCGACCTTGCGACCCGCGCCGTGGATGAGGTCCATGACCTCGGCCGGCGGAGTCCCGAGCGCGTTCGCGATCAGTGTCATCTTCGGATGCCGGAGCGCGACCTCGACCTGCGGCGTCGCGGTGGCCTCGGTCCAGCCGAGCAGCTGCATGGTGTTGTCTTCAGCCGCATCCTGGAGCGGGACGCCATGGTCGGCGAGGAGCTTGCGCGCGAAGTCGAGGTTCTCTTGCGGGACCATGTCGCGCAGCATCTTGGCGAGATCGTCGCCCGACATGTTCGAGTCCATGCCCTCGTACTTGTTCGGGATCACGATGTCGACGCCGTACGACCGGTCGCCGATGTGCTCGTCGATCCATTGCAGCTCGACCTCGAGTTGCTCCGGGCTGAAGCCCACCGCGCCGAGCACACCGAACCCGCCCGCCTTGGACACGGCGACGACGACGTCGCGGCAGTGCGTGAAGGCGAAGATCGGGAACTCGATGTTCAGGTCGTCGCAGATGGGGGTTCGCACGGTGGAGGCTCCTCGGTCGGTGTCAGCCGGATCATAGAACGCGTTCTACCCGACCGTCCCGCTGGATGGATCGACCGCGCGGGCTGGAGCCCGCGGCCGGTCCGACTCGGGCCGGGCCGACCAGGCTCAGATGTCCATGCCGAGTGATTCGGCTTGATCGGCGAGTGCGAGCCACCGTTCCTCGGTGGTGTCGACGCGCGTTTGGCAGATGACGAGTTCGGAGCTGAGACGCACCAACGCCTCGTGGTTGGCGCCGTCGGCGCTCATCTGCGTGTGCAGCCGGTCTCGGGCGGCGATCGCCTCCGCGAGCTCGCGGTCGGCGACGCCGAGTTGGCGGCGCAGTGTGCTCTGGCTTTTCTTCGACACCGGGATCGGTGCGGCGGTCGTGGTGGACCGCCGCCCGGGTGGCGCTCCCGGCGCGATCGTGGATGCTTGGGTAGCTCGTTGGGCGAGCCACCCGGCAACACCGCCGGGCATCAGCGCCGCGCGGCCGTGTCCGTCGATGGCCAGTACCTCGGTCACCGTGCGGTCGAGGAAGACGCGGTCGTGGCTGACGACCACGACGATGCCGGGCCAGTCGTCCAGGAACTCTTCGAGTGCGCGGAGTGTGTCGAGGTCCAGGTCGTTCGTCGGCTCGTCGAGCAGCAGCACATTGGGTTGTTCGATCAGCGTCAGCAGCAGTTGCAGACGCCGCCGTTCGCCGCCGGAGAGCGTGCTGATCGGCGCCAGCTGGGTGTCGCCGTCGAACCAGAACTGGCGCATCAACTTCACGTCGGCGATCGACGGTTCACCCTTGTCGCCGGCGACCGCGTCACGGACGCGTTGGTTCACGTCGAGATCGCGTCCGAGTTGGTCGTAGTAGCCGATCTTGACGGTGGCCCCGATGTCGACCAGACCTTGGGAGGGTTGCAAACGGCCGGCGATGAGGTCGAGCAGCGTGCTCTTGCCGACGCCATTGGGGCCGACGATACCGACGCGATCGCCGGGCTCGAACATGTGGTCAACACCCGTGAGGACGAGGGGCGACCCTCGGTCGGTGCCGTCGCGCGTCTCGGGCCACGAGAAGCCGACGCCGTGCAGTTCGACGCCTCGTGATCCCAACCGAGCGCTGCCCAATGACAAGCCGATGTCACCCTCACGCGCGCTCGCTTGGGGGCCGCGTGCGATGAGGGCCTTGGCCGTGTCGACGCGGGCCTTCGGTTTAGTGGATCGCGCGGGCGCGCCTCGGCGCAGCCACGCGAGCTCGTGGCGGGCGAGGTTCTTGCGCGTCTGTTCCGACGCGGCGGCCTGCGCTTCGCGTTCGCTCCGGGCGGTGAGATACGCCGCGTAGCCGGAGCCCGCCGTTCGGTTCTGAGGAACGTGGACGTAGCCGGTGCCGCGGTCGATCTCCAGAACTTTGTTGGTGACCCGATCGAGCACGTGACGGTCGTGGGTCACGAGGAGCAACCCGCCGCCGAACGCGGCCAACCATTCCTCGAGGTACCCGATGGCGTCGAGATCGAGGTGATTGGTCGGCTCGTCGAGGATCAGCGCGTCCCACTCACGCGACAGAAGTGCGGCGAGCGCCACGCGCTTCTTCTGACCGCCGGAGAGCTCGTCGGTCGCCGCATCGAGGACATCGGCCATGCCCAACCGCTGCAGCATCGCCTCCCCCTGCCACTCACGACCGTCGAGCCCGTCGCACACAACGGAGCGCACGGTGCCACGAGGAAGGAGGGGCAACTGACCCAACGCACCGATCCTGGCGCCGCGCCCGCGTCGCACAACGCCAGCTTCGGGCTCACGCTCGCCGCTGAGCATGTTGAGCAACGTGCTCTTGCCGCAGCCGTTGAGCCCGACGACACCGATACGGTCGCCGTCGCTGAGCGTGAGCGAAAGATCGGTGAACAGCGGGCGATCAGGCCGGGTTGCCCGGAGGCCTTGAGCATCGATCAGGATCACAACGACTCAGGCTACGGGTACGGAAGATCAGTGGCCGGAGTGGATCACAACGACGTGGGTCCGCGGAAGTCATCGCCGGTACCTCTAGCGTGCGGCGCTATGAATCGTAGCTCGTCAAGATTCGTCATGGTCGCCTCATTCGTGTTCGTCCTCGCTTTCGCGGGGTGCGGCAGCAGCGGGTCCAAGTCGTCGCCGAGTACTTCGTCCACGACGAAGCCGGCGAAGTCTCCAACTCGCCAACCCAACTCGCTGCTCTCACCGATACAGATCAAGACGCTCCAGACCGACCTCACCACGGTGAAATGTTTCAGCGGCGCGATCGACGGGATCGTCGGGCCGATCACGCGCGCCGGGATCGCGGCGTTTCAACAAGCCGAGACGTTGACCGTCAACGGTCAGTACGGGCCGTCGACCAAGACCGCGCTCGTTGCGGCCACCCGATCCGGCACGTCGGTCTGCACCGTGTCGCCGGCGACCACTACGACGACGTCGAGCGCGACGGCGCCCGCGTGCACCAGCCAGGCGATCCAGGCCGCGCTGCCCGCCGGATCGACGATCACCGACTTCGGCTGCCAGGGCGTGTGGGCGTGGGCCGGCATCGACGTCAACGCCGGTCAGGACGGCTTCGAGGCCACGGACCTGCTCAAGGCGAACGGTACGGCCTGGCAGGTGGTCGACCGCGCCGCCAACTGCAACCCGTCCGTGGTACCGCCCGAGATCTACAACCCAGGCTGCACGACCAACTGAATCGGCGGGCGTCTATGCCTCGCGCAGGGAGTCGAGGCGGTCGTTGAGCGCGTCGATTCCGCGGCCGGCTTCTGGGTCCGAAAGCTGTCGTACCGGAACACGCGAGCCGTCGGCGAGCACCAGCACGCCGGTCTGGGGCCGCAGGCTTGGGAAGTTCCCTACGGGGACGGTCGCTTCGAAGCGAGTGATCTGTACGAGTGGAATCAGCTTCGGCGGTTGCGGGTAGTTGCGGATCTCGACGCCGTCGGCAGTAATCCGGAGCGAACTTCGTCGCACCGAGACCAACGCGGCGATCGCGGCCGCGACGAGTACCGCCACGGGGAGGAGCACCAGGACGACGACGATCACGTTCACCGTTTGCAGATCGTTTCGATCTCGCGTTTCAACTCCGGCGTGAGCCGTTCGAGCGCGGTGAGTGCTCCCATGTTCTCGACGACCTGTTCCGGCCGTGACGCGCCGGTGATCACCGTAGACACGCGCGGGTTCGCGGCGCACCACGCGATCGCGAGTTGGGCGACAGTCACGTCGAGTCGTGTGGCCACCGCGATGAGCTCCATCACCTGACCGTTGCGGCGTTCGTCGGTGAGCGGATCCTTCAACCACTCGTAACCGGGCAGCGCGGCGCGACTCTCGGGGGGCACGCCGTCGACGTACTTGCCCGTGAGCAGGCCCGATGCGAGCGGACTCCAGATGGTGAGCCCGAGGCCGGCGTCTTCGTAGAGACGCGCGTACTCGCGCTCGACCCGTCGACGTTCGAACAGATTGTACTGCGGCTGTTCGGTGATGGGCTTTCGTAGGTTGCGACGATCCGCGATATCCCACGCGGCGCGGATCTCGTCGGCCGACCATTCGCTCGTACCCCAGTAGTGTGCGCGGCCCGACTCGATGATGTCGGACATCGCTTCCACCGTCTCCTCGACGGGAGTCTCGGGATCGGGGCGATGGCAGAACACGACGTCGAGGAAGTCGAGCCCGAACCGTTCGAGGGATCCGTCGATCGCGTGCATCAGGTACTTGCGGTTGAGTGTGTTGCGGGTGTTGACGCCCGCGGTGAGGCCCCAGAAGAACTTCGACGACACCACGTAGGTCTCGCGCGCCCAACCGAGCTCGGCGATCGCGGTGCCCATGAGTCGCTCGGACTCGCCGCCGGCGTACGCCTCGGCGTTGTCGAAGAAGTTGACGCCGGCGTCGTGCGCCGCGGCGAGACACTCGCGCGCCAACCCGACATCGAGCTGGGTGCCGAACGAGACCCAACTCCCGAACGAGAGCACGCTGACCTTGAGGCCCGAGCGGCCGAGGCGCCGGTACGGCATGTCTGGAGTCGTCATGACCGGCAACGTAGCGGCCGACGAACTCAGGTGCTGTCGGGAGTCTCGATGAGCTCGATCACTTCATGGTCGGGGCCGCGGAAGCAGACGAAGCGCAGGTCGGGAACGCCCGGACCCATCGACATCGCTTGAGGATCCGAGAGCAACTCGACATCGGCCGCGCGCAGTGCCGTGACCGCGCGGTCGAGATCGGGGAGCAGTAGCGCCATGCGCCACATACCGAGCGCGTTCGCGGGACGGGGCGCGGCGGCGCGGACGGTCGACGCCTCGAAGCCGGCGAGGACGAGGTGCACCTCTCCCTGGGTCGGTGCCTCCATCGGGACTCCGCCAGCCGGAGATCGCTCGAGATCGCGGAAGCCAAGGGCGCGGTAGAACGCGACCGACCGTTCCACATCGCGACACGTCACCGCGACGAATCGGAGTCGTGTTGTCGAACCTTCGATGAGTTCCACCGCGACGCCATCCGGATCGCGCACGAGTCGCTCCCGCTTCGGTCGATCGGCCCGCGCCGGACCGTCGCCAGGCTCGGCGAC
>JANYLF010000106.1 GCA_025357995.1 Acidimicrobiia bacterium
GAACTGGAGTACGTCGAGATCCGCGATACCGATGATCTCGAGCCGTGCGAGGTGCTCGATGGCTCGTTCGTAGTCGCGCTCGCCGCCGCAGTGGGGCGGGCTCGCCTCATCGACAACGTGGTGGTCACACCGTCCTCGGCGATCGTGACCACCACGTTGTCGATGAGGCGAGCCCGCCCCACTGCGGCGGCGAGCGCGACTACGAACGAGCCATCGAGCACCTCGCACGGCTCGAGATCATCGGTATCGCGGATCTCGACGTACTCCAGTTCCAGCAGGGGCTGGACACCCACGACCTCTCGAATTCGCTCCACGACGCGCCCGGCATCACGCTCGCCCGCCTGGATCGCGAGCGATGCGTCCAGGAGCGCGCGGGAGAGCTGCGGGGCCGCGGCCCGTTCGTCCGGTGTCAGATACGCGTTGCGGCTCGACCGCGCCAGCCCGTCGGCCTCGCGTACCAAGGGACAGCCGACGACCTCGACCGCCAGGTTCAGGTCCGCCGCCATCCGGCGCACGACCGCAACCTGCTGGAAGTCCTTGCGGCCGAAGTACGCGCGGCACGGTCCGACGATCGCGAACAGCTTGGCCACCACGGTGGTCACGCCGTCGAAGTGGGTCGGACGCGCCGCGCCGCACATCCCCGCGGTGAGGCCAGCCACGTGCACCGTCGTCTTGGCCGAACCCGTGGGATACATCTCCTCGACGGTCGGGACGAAGAGCACGTCGACACCTGCCGCCTCGGCGAGCGCGCTATCGCCTTCGAGATCGCGTGGATAACTGTCCAAGTCCTCAGTGGGGCCGAACTGGGTCGGGTTCACGAACAGCGACACCACGACGACGTCGGTCTCAGTGCGCGCCGCGTCCATCAACGACCGATGACCCGAGTGGAAGAACCCCATCGTTGGCACGAGCCCGACGCGAGCGCCCCTCCGCCGCGCCTCGTCGCAGTACTCGCGCACCGAGGCGATCGTCGTCAACGTCTTCACGCGAGCACTCCGCCCAGATCCGAATCGCGTCCGGCGAGCACCGCGGCGCGACGCGCCAACGCGCGGTACGCGTCGCGTTCCCCATCGGGAATCGCATCGAGGTGACGGCGCACCGTCTCCATATCACCGCGGGCAACGGGACCCGTCAGCGCAGCGGCCGGGCGCAACTCGACCACGTTGTCGACGGTCGCGCGCACCAGCGGGAGGAACGCGTCCAGGGGAACGCTCGTACACGCTTCCACCTGAGCCAACAGTGCGACGAGGTGATTACTCGCGATACAGGCTGCCGCGTGATACGCGCCACGATCCGCGTCCGCGATCGGAAAGGGATGCATCCCGAGATCGAGCGCAAGCTGTTCGACCTCCGGGTCTCCGGCAATCGCGCACCACGATCCCGCCAGCCGCGCCACGCCGAGCTCCGCCGTCGGCATGGTCTGCAGCGGGTGCAACGCGCCGGTCCGACACGACAACGCGGAGAGCGCGTGGACTCCGACCGACCCCGCAAGATGGATCACCAAGGTGCGCGCGTCGACGACGGGCGCGATCTCGGCCGCGATTGCGCCAATCGCGCCGTCCGGACACGCCACGATCACAAGCTCGACGCCACCCCCGAGGCCCCCCACGACGTCACCGGCCGATCCGGCGACCGCACCGAAGCGCGACGCGGCTGCGCGCACCGACGGCGCGAGCGGATCCCGCCCCGCCACGCCGCGCACGCGCCAACCCAGCGAGCACAACGCAGTCGCGACACTTAACCCGGCCCGCCCGGGACCGATCAGCGCCAGCGAACGGCGATCGTCATCGGTCATCCGGGCACGATCGCTCATTCGGGCCGAACCGTCACGGTCAACTCCACGGATGCCAACCGGACACCCTCCCATCCGCCGTCGGGGACAGGCGCGGCGGCGGGGTCGAGGTCGTGGAGCGGCGCGAGCACGAAGGCGCGTTCGAACATCAACGGATGTGGAATCGTGAGCGCCGGATCGTGCATCGCCACATCGTCGAACAACAGCAGGTCCACGTCCAGTGTGCGCGGACCCCAATGCTCGTTGCGCACCCGCCCTGCCGAGCGTTCCGCCGCTTGGGCAACGAGCAGGAGGCCGTGCGGTTCGAGGCTCGTCTCCACCGCCACTACGGCATTGAGGAATTCGTGCTGCGCGGGACCGCCCACCGGGTCGGTCTCGTAGACGGGCGAAACGGCGATCACGGACACGCCTGGCACTCGCCCGAGAGTGTCGACCGCGAGTTGCAGATGCGCGAGCCGATCTCCGAGGTTGGACCCGATGCCGAGATACGCGCGGCTCATCCGACCTCCGGACCAGTACTCGAAAACGCACCCGAACCTCTGCGCCCGTTCACGCCGAGATGCGCACGCCGACGTGGTCGACCACGGCGGCGACCGGCGGCCGGAGCTTGCGCACGGTCACCGACACTCCGGTCACGCGGGGATCGGCTCGGCATACTTCGCCGATGCGCGCCGCGAGTCGTTCGATCAGTTGATACCGCTCGGTCTGAACGACGCGCACGGTGGCGTCGATCACCGCGCCGTAATCGACCGTGTCGGAGAGATCGTCGCTGCGTCCGGCCGGCGCGAGATCGGTCTCCAACTCGAGGTCGATCCCAAACGGTTGCGCGCGGGTCTGCTCCTCGGGGAGCACGCCGTGGACCCCCAACACCTCGAGGCCGTGCACGATAATCGTGCCCATTCAGGCGCCGGGCACCTTTGGCCCGCGACCGCGGACGATGTTGTCCGTCACGGTGATGGAGACGATCTCGCGGCCGACCGCGCCGACCTCGCGACTCGTCAGTCGCTCGATGAGCACGGTCGCGTGCGGACCTTCGTCGACCAACCCGGCATAGAGGAGGTACCCAGCGAGCACGCCGATGAGTCGGTCGCCGAACTCCTCGTGATGGAGCAGGATGCGCTCTTCGGGAATGTCCATGCGCCGGGCAAGCGATTCGTAGATGTACGGGAGACGATCGGGCAACTCGTCGTGGCGGCCCAACGGAACGTGTTCGCACGCGATTCCCGCCTCGCCGTATGCGTGCAGGTTGTGGGGGGAGTCGAGCAGGGAGATCACGCGGGTGAAGCCATTCTGGGCCAGCCAGATCAACTCTTCCTGACGCCGGATCTTGCGGTGGTTCCGCGCGAATCCGCCGGGGCGTTCGGACGCGGCCAGCCGATCCTTGATGATCCAGGAGAACATCCGCGGCTCGAGCCCCTGGGCCCAGCGTCCCCGCAACGTCGTCATCTCGACTCCACCACCTCCCGGCGCGCCACTGTCGCTCGCGCCAATGCACCCAGCACTGCTGCCACCTGAACCGCACCTTGCACGTCGTGCACCCGCACCATGGTCGCACCGCGCTCGAGTCCCCACATCACCGTGGCCAACGTCGCGTCGTCGCGCGCCGATGGTTCGTCCACATCCACGAGCCGTCCGAGGAACGACTTGCGTGAGGTGCCCACGAGCATCGGAACCCCGACGCCCGCGATCAACTCGGGAAGGCTGGCGAGGAGCGCGAGGTTGTGCTCGAGCGTCTTGCCGAACCCGATTCCCGGATCCGCCATGAGCGCATCTTCGGCGATCCCGGCACCGCGGGCCGCATCGAGGCGCTCGGCCAGGAACTCGATCACGTCGGTAACGACGTCGCCGTAGTGCGGATCGCGCTGCATGGATCGCGGTTCGCCCTGCATGTGCATCGCGACGTACCCGACGCCCGCATCGGCGACCACGCCGAGCATCGCAGCGTCGACGCGCCCGGCGGATACGTCGTTGACGATCGCGGCGCCGGCCTCGATGGCGCGCTGGGCGACAACGGCCTTGGTCGTATCGATACTGATCGGGACCGCCACTGCGGCCGCGAGCCCCTCGATGACGGGAATCACGCGCTCGCACTCGGCCACCACGTCGACGGGATCGGCCCCCGGACGGGTGGACTCACCACCCACGTCGAGCACGGCGGCTCCGGACTGCGCGAGCGCGACACCGTGCGCGATCGCCGCCTCAGGCGCGAGATAACGACCACCGTCCGAGAAGGAGTCAGGGGTGACGTTGACCACACCCATGACCGGCCCTGCGATCGTCGCCCACCGGAACATCAAGTCAGTGAGCGTACAAGGCTTCGACCCGAATCTTCCGAGGCGAAATTCAGCCTCTGGAGCGGGGTGGACCGATCAAGGCCATGGCCTCGGCCCGGGTGGCCGGATTGGCTTTGAAGATGCCACGCACCGCGGAGGTCACCGTGAGGCTCCCCGGCTTGCGCACACCCCGCATCGACATGCAGAGGTGCTCGCATTCGATCACCACGAACGCGCCCTTCGGCCCGAGCGTGGCCATCATCGCGTCGGCCACTTGCGCCGTCAGCCGCTCTTGCACTTGGGGGCGACGCGCGTAGCCCTCCACGAGCCGGGCCAACTTCGAGAGGCCGGTGATGCGGCCGTCGTCACCAGGGATGTAGGCCACGTGGGCGACTCCGTGGAACGGCACGAGGTGGTGTTCGCACGCGGAGTAGATCGGGATGTCACGGACCATCACCATCTCGTCGTGACTGGCCTCGAACATGACCGTGAGATGGCGCGCAGGGTCTTCGCGCAACCCAGCGAAGATCTCTTCGTACATGCGCGCCACGCGGTCGGGTGTCTTCACGAGGCCGTCGCGATCCGGATCTTCGCCGACCGCGATCAAGATCTCGCGCACCGCCCGCGCGATTCGGTCGAGATCGACTTCGGGCGAAGCGTCGGTCACTCGGTTCTCCCCGGCGGCGTGGATTCGGAACTCGCGAGTGCCGATGGTCGCGCACCACCGAACTCCGGCGCACTATCCACCTGCACGTCGCCGAGGATGAGATCGACCGCTTCGGCCTGAATCGTC